>CALTNV010000064.1 GCA_943845485.1 uncultured Flavobacteriales bacterium
TTATAAATAGGATTATTATATATACCGTTCTCATCATAAGAAATAGAAATATCAATTTTAGTACCCATTTTTTTAGCGAAGCCACCCCAAAGTATAAAAACTAAATTTTCTTTTTCACAATTTAATTTTTTAATAACTTCATCTGTAAAAGTTTCCCATCCTTTTTTTTGATGAGAACCGGCTTTGTTTTGCTCTACACTTAAAGTTGCATTTAAAAGGAGAACTCCCTGTTTAGCCCATCTTGAAAGATCGCCATGTTGTTGAGTATTATACATCTCATATTCTAAAGCTAACTCTTTATAGATGTTTTTAAGGGAAGGTGGTAGTTTTATATTATGTCTTACTGAAAATGCTAAACCATGTGCTTGGTTTTCACCATGATATGGATCTTGTCCTATGATTACAACTTTTGTGTTTTTAAAACTTGAATACTTAAAAGCGTTAAAAATTTCATTTTTAGGTGGATAGCATTTTTTATCGTGGTACTCTTTGGAAATAAAAAGCTTAATTTTTTTAAAATACTCTTTTTGAAATTCCTCATTTAAAATTTCTTTCCAATCATTATTAATATGAGCGTCTATTTCAAATAAATTATTAGTCATGTAAGATTTATTTTAATCTAAAAACATCATATCAGGAATTTACTATGCTGTTTTTGTATTTTTCAAATGTAATTATATTCTTCATCATATGAATTATAAAATTTTTAATAAAACATTTTTCATTTTTATTTCATTTATGATGATGTTTATGTTTTTATCTTCTCAAGATTCTCTTTCCTCTTTACCTAGATATTTAAAATATATAAAATCTGATTCTTCAGGTATTGATTTTTCAAGGTTTTTAACCTCCAGGACTTTTTTTCAAGTGAATAGGAGTAGATTCACTTTTAAAGATTTAAATAATAATAAAAGTATTTACATATCCAACACACAACCCTCAATAGGTTTAGGGCTTTCTTACAGAAGACTTACAATAAATACAAGTTTTAACATTCCTTATGTTTTAAGTAAAAAGCATCAATATGGAGAAACCAGTAATTTTTCATTTGATATGAATTTTGTTGTGAAACAGTTCTCTTTAAATATTCTTATAAATAACGTAGAAGGATTTTATAGGAAAAACTCCAATGAATTTTTTATTAGGCCAGATTTAAAACAAAGTTCTATTAATTTATATTTATTTAAGAATAAATTAAATAGTGGTAAACCTTTACGAATGATATATTTTAATGATGCATTAATTAAAAAATCTGAACATTCAATTTTAGCAGGAGTAGGGCTTCATTTTTCAGGTTTTAAAGGTGATAGTTCTATTTCTTATGATGAGAACGGTATATATAATAATCCTATTTATAAAGTTCAAAATTATGGAGCAGTTTATTTGCTTGGCTATAATCAATGTTGGATTATAAAAAAAGATTTTTATTTAGTTCTTGCAGGTCTTGGTGGAGGAGGTTTAGGTGTTAATAGATTCTTTGGTGATATAAGTGAAAATTATCTTTCTTTAATTGGAGAAGCCAGATATCAAGTTGGGGCAGGTTTTAATTCCTATCGATTTCAAATAGGTAGTTTTTTAGATGGGTTTACAACGGTTGATAAATCATTAGGTAAACAAAACTATGTATTGCAATCAGAATTAATGTTTAAAATTGTTGTTGCTTATCGTTTTTTACCTAAATGGTTAAAAAAAGTAGATCCTTTTTTTGATGAAGCTAAAAAAATTCAAAAAAGAGTATTAAAATAATTGACTTATAAAATATATAAACGCAATTGTAAAAGTTTTTATAGCTGTTTTTTTCAAAAAAGGATCAAAGTGCTGATAGTCTTTTACTAAATTAATTTTTTTTAAGTCAATGAAGAATAATATATATACTAAAACAGATAAATAAGATATACTATTTGAATTCGTAAAAAATAAAAATAATAAAAGGGAGATTAAAGAGCCAACAATCAGAAAAGAATGATATTTTTTTGCCTTTTCAATCCCTACTTTTACTACTAATGTGTTTTTGCTTGATAATTTATCATTTGTTACATCTCTCATATTATTGAGGTTTAATACAGAAGCTGATAACATACCTATAGTGTTTGCAATTAAAATATTCTTGTATGAAAATAGATGACCGTATAAATAACTAGAAGCTAAAACACCTATTAAGCCGAAAAAAATATAAACTGATAAATCTCCTAAACCAGAATAGCCGTATGCTTTTTTACCAATAGTGTAAGTTATTGCTGCAATTATTGATAGTAATGTAAGTATTAAATATACAATGTAAGTGTTTAATGTAGCTCCTTTTAATCCTAAATATATAAGCCAAGAAGCCGAAATTAATCCTAAAATAGAATTAATGATAATTGCACTTTTCATCTCTTTTTTAGAAATTAGTCCTTTTTGAACAGCTCTATCTGGACCTATTCTGTTTTCATTATCTGTTCCTTTTATGGCATCACCATAGTCATTGGCCAGGTTTGATAGTATTTGAAGTAATAATGTTGTTGTAAGACATCCTATAAAAATAAAAATATTAAAGTTTTCATTTTTTAAAGCAATTCCTGCACCTATTAAAATACATGAAAAAGCTAAAGGAAGAGTCCTTAATCTAAATGCTTCAAGCCAAACAGATATTTTTGCCATTTTAAAATTGTTAATTTATACAAATGTCTTAAACATTATTTATTAAATGATTAAAAAAAACGAAATTTGTTATAAAAATATATCAATGCTGAATACTATAGATCTTAATAGCGTACATTTTTTTAATAGTTTAATATCTGATTATCTAAATGGTACTTTAGATTCTTCTTTATTTAATTTAAAACCATCATTAGATAATATTGAAAATCAAATACTAGCAAAAAAGTTAAACTATAGTTATTCTCGTTCAGAGTTAGTTAACTCCCTACAAGAATCGTACTCAAATATTGATATTTCTAAGGTACATTCTAATGTGAATTTACTTGCTCATGAAAACACATTTACTATAACAACTGGTCATCAGTTGAATATTTTTACTGGTCCGGTTTATTTTGTATATAAAATAATTCATACAATTGTTTTAGCAGAAGAACTTAATAAAAGGTTTAAGGAATATAATTTTGTTCCTGTATATTGGATGGCTAGTGAAGATCATGATTTTGAAGAAATTAATCATTTTCATTTATTTGGTAAAAAATATATATGGAATACTTCTCAAAAAGGAGCTGTTGGAAGATTTAATTTATTAGATTTTAGTATCGAAGAAGAATTAAAATCTAATTTATCTGATAAAGATTTCTCTCATCCAATTATTCAGTTATTTATAAACTCATATAAAAAATCAAAAACTTTATCAGAGGCTCATTTTAATATTACTCATCAACTATTTAAGGATAAAGGCCTTGTGATTATTGATGGAGATAATAAAGTATTTAAAAAAGTATTAAAACCTATTTTTCTAGCTGAAATTAAAAACAATGTGTCTTTTAAAAAAGTTTCAGAATCTAACGATTTTTTAAAATCTAAAAAACACAAAATACAAGTAAATCCAAGACATATAAATTTATTTTATTTAGATAAGAATCTACGAGAAAGAATTATCTATAATGAAGTAGAAGAATTATATGAAGTGTTAAACACTAATCTTTGTTTTAATGAAAGTAAAATGATTGAAATCATTAATCAACAACCCGAAAAGATTAGTCCTAATGTTATTTTGAGACCTTTATATCAAGAGATTTTATTGCCAAATTTAATGTATGTTGGAGGTGCTGGCGAAATTTCTTATTGGTTACAATTAAAAAATTTATTTGAGTCTTTTAGTGTTGTTTTTCCAATGCTAACAGTAAGGAAATCTTTCCTTTCTCAAAAAGGATTAACTAAAAAAATGAAACATTTAAACACCAACCTAAGGAATGTATTAACAGAAAGTGAGGAGGTGTTTACAAAAAAGTATTTTACTAGTAAGGCAATTGAAAAACATATTTCTGTTGATGAACAAAAAAATCAAATGATAGAAATATTCAATTCTCTTCGTGAATTGGCTGTCTCTACTGATCAAAGTTTACTTCCATTTGCAGAGTCTGAGAAAGTAAAATCTCTTAAAGTCATTGATAAATTTCAACAAAAGTTAGAAAAATCAATTAAACAAAAAGATGACCAGTCTTTAAAAGCCATAAATACGATTTATAAAAAAGTATTTCCTCACCAATCTTTCCAAGAAAGGGTTAATAATGTTGTTGAATATTATTTAGGTGATGAAAATCAAGATTTTGTTCATGATATTTATAAACTTACCTCTTTATCTAACCCATTTGGTCAAGCAGAAATGCTTGTTTTTGATTAATTATCCTTTATAAAAGAGCCCGAAAATAATAATCCGCCAATAAGTCCCATTAATATTAATGCAATTTGTTCTCCTGTGTTGGCAGAGATGATGGTGTTTTCTTTGATTAAATAACCACTTAAGCCCATAAAAGCTTTACTCCCAGGAACTAACATTAAAATACCCAATGTTGAAAATACAGTTTTTGGTGTTTTATTTATTTTAGAAGCTATTTTACTCAGTAAAATAATAGTAATTGTTGCTATAAATGTACTGATTAGTAATCCAGTAAAAGAAAAGAATAAAGCCGTTATGTAACCAATTGTAGAACAAATTAAAACAAGCGGAATATTTTTCTTTCTAACGTTAAATATTGGAATAATACAAAGTACAAATAAAGGAGCTGCTAAGTAATGTAATACTTCTGGAATATTAGAAGTTAATATCATTGAAATTTCATTATTTGAAATAAAAAGTTTTATAATAGAAAGACCTAAATAGGCTCCAAAAAACTGCTTAAATAAGCTCATAATGGCATTAAATAGTTTTGCACTTCCGCTGACTAAATTTTTAGCTGCTGCCTCTTCAAATGCAATGGTGATTGATAATCCTGGAATAAAAATAATGATGGAAGATAAAATAATAATAGGAACATTAATGTCACTGATGTAAATTGAGGCAATACTTGCTAGTATAGCAGTTGTTAAAGAGGTTATGGATTCTAATATACTTTTAATAAATTTAGAGAATTGAGAAAAATAGACCCATATATAAACTATAAACCCTAAAAAAAAGGATAAAAAAGCTGAATTCCAGTTTGTTCCAATTAATATATTAAATATAAATGCAGCTCCTGCATACCCAAATGCAATTAAAAACTCGTTAGATTTATTATTTGATTTTTGTAATTCTACCAATTCACTTTTAGCTTGTTTAGTATTAATTTGATTTGCTAATAATCGATCTGTTATTTCCGTTGATTTTGTGAAAGCTCCTAAATTTAATTCACCAAGAGGTACTTTTTCGCTGAAAAAATAAGTGTCATCAGTTTCTTTATCATAAAAAGAAAAAGTCATCATTGTTGGTAAATCGTTAAAACTTCCTTCTATTTTTAATTTTGAGGAAACTTCATTCAAATACATTTGTATTTTATAAGATGGAATACCATATAAATGAAGAGCTTTACCTAAGTATATAATAAAATGATATTTTTCTGGTAATTTCATGTTAGTAATAAATGACTAATTTTTTTAATTATAATTTTAACTTCTTAATATATCTTACTTAAAAAACAAAAAAGAAGCTTAAATAGCTTCTTCTTCTAATATTTTTTTAATGTTTGGTTTAAAATAATCAGGGCCTTTTAAAATTTTCCCATCTTCTCTGTAAATTGGCTTTCCATCTTCTCCCAGTTTTGACATATTAGATCTTTGAATTTCAGTGAAAACTTCTTCAATCTTATCTTGCATTCCATGTTTAAGCATAGTACCACATAAGATATATAATTGATCTCCTAAAGCATCTGCTATTTCCACTAAGTCGTTATTTTTAGCTGCTTCAAGATATTCATCATTCTCTTCAGCCATTAACTTATATCTTAAATTTATATCATCTTCAGATATTTTTGAGGTAGGAGAGTAGTTGTTTTCAATTCCAAATGAATTGTGAAATAATTCTACGGCACCAATCACATCTTTTAACTTCATATACGATTATTTAAAGGGTTTCTAAAACCGAAATTAATTTTTCAACATCGTTTTCAGTATTCATTTTACTGAAAGACACTCTTATTGTAGCTGTTTCTTCAGGTAGTTTTATAGATGATAATACGTGACTTTTAGAAACACTACCACTTGAACAAGCACTTCCTCCTGAAACACAAATCCCTTCCAAATCTAGTTTGAATAAAGTCATTATGTTATTTTGATTAAAGATGTTTAAACTTAGAACATTAGGAACGCAGTTTTTTAGATTGGTGTTTATTGAATATTTCTCATTATTTGTTAAAACAAATTCAATAAGTTTATTTCTTAAGTCTGAAACAATATTCATTTCATGAGCAAGATTTTCACAAGCATTTTCAACAGCTTCTGCCAATCCAATAATACTCAGTACATTTTCTGTTCCAGCTCTAAAACCTCTTTCTTGAGATCCGCCAACTATTAAAGGGTTAATTCTAGACTTTTCACTCATATATAAAAAGCCAATCCCTTTAGGTCCGTGAATCTTATGTCCTGCACATGTTGCAAAATCAATATTTAATTGATTAAAATCAACATCAATATGACCAATACTCTGAACTGTATCAGAGTGAAAATAAGCAGCATATTCTTTACAATATTGATTTATTTTTTCAATGTCTGTAATATTTCCTAACTCATTATTCACTTGCATTAAAGAAACAAGTGTTTTTGTTCCATCTTTTAATAATTCAGGAATAGAATTAATTTTTACTTCACCATCAATCACAGGAAGATAAACAATTTCTGTATTATATTTATTTTTTACAAAATCTAAGGCATACAATACAGCATGATGTTCAATAGGAGAGGATATAATTCGTTTTACTCCTAAATCTCTTACAGCACCTATAATAGCCCAATTATCAGCTTCAGTACCACCACCAGTGAAAATAATTTCAGCTGGTTTACAATTCAAAACCTTAGCTATTCTCTTCCTAGATAATTCCACCTTCTCTTTAGCTATTCTCCCATAATGATGAGTTGAGGAAGGATTACCGAAAACATCGATATTATCAACCATCACCTTTTTAACTTTTGGACAAAGTTGCGTAGTGGCGGCATTATCTAAAAAAACGGGATTTGATTGATTTGACATTGTTAGAATAATTAAATTTTTGCTATTTCTTTTATTTTTGCAATCATATCAAACGCTAATTTATCTGCATCTTCTTTTGACTTAGCTTCTGAATAAATTCTAATAATAGGTTCAGTATTAGATTTTCTTAAATGAACCCAGTTATTATTAGCAAAAATAATTTTAACACCATCAATTGTCAACACTTCTTCATTTTTAAAAAGTATTTCTATTTCGCTTAAAATATAATCAACATCTATTTGAGGTGTTAATTCAATTTTGTTTTTTGAAATCGTATAGTCAGGATAGGTTGCTTTAAGTTCTGTCATTGTTTTTTTCTCACTAGCATAATGAGTTAAGAAAAGAGCTATTCCCATTAAGGCATCTCTACCATAATGTAATTCTGGATAAATAATACCTCCATTTCCTTCACCTCCAATAACAGCATTTGTAGCTTTCATTTGTGTTACAACGTTTACTTCCCCAACTGCAGAAGCTTTATAATTTTGATTATATTTTTCTGTAACTTCTTTTAATGCAATGGTTGAAGAAAGGTTAGAAACTGTATTTCCAGGTCTGTGTTTTAATATGTAGTCAGCCACTGCAACAAGTGTAAACTCTTCTCCAAACATAGAACCATCCTCATTTACTAATGCTAATCTATCAACATCAGGGTCCACAACAATACCTAAGTTGGCTTTTTTATCTTTTACAACTTTTGATATTTCAGTTAAATTCTCAGGAAGAGGTTCTGGGTTATGAGGGAAATGGCCATTAGGTTCAGAATATAACTCTATAATATTACTAACACCTAATTTTTTTAATAATGGTGGAATAGAAATTCCCCCTGTTGAATTTACAGAGTCTATTGCAATGGTTAAATTAGCTTCTTTAATAATATCAATATCTACTAATTTATCACTAATAATATCATCAATATGTTTAGAAATATACTGATGGTCTTCTTTATATGATCCAAGCTCATCAACATCAACATAGTCAAATGATTTATGATCAGCTATTTTTAATAATTCCTCCCCGTCTTTTCCAGAAATAAACTCTCCTTTATTGTTAAGAAGTTTTAATGCATTCCATTGTTTTGGGTTATGGCTAGCAGTTAAAATAATTCCTCCATCCGCTTTTTCTTTAGCAACAGCAACTTCAACGGTTGGCGTTGTTGAAAGACCAAGATCTAAAACATTTACACCCATAGCTTGTAAAGTACCAACTACAAGATTTGAAACCATTTTTCCACTTATTCTTGCATCTCTTCCAATAATAATGTTTAACGAATCTTTTTTATAAAGATTTTTTAAAAATTGAGCATATGCAGATGTAAATAAAGTGATGTCAATCGGAGTTAAGTTTTCACCAAAAGAACCACCTATTGTACCCCTAATTCCTGAGATAGATTTTATTAAAGTCACTATTTTGTTTTTTATAAATTACCCTGCAAAAATATGAAAAGAAAATGGAAGAATTTAAGGAATGTTAATAATTAAAAATTAAGCATCCTCAATATTAATTTCTTAATTTTGTTTTATTATTCTTAAATTATATCTAGAATTATAACTGAACCAAAAATATATGAACGAAAATTTTGAAACAGAAAACACTGATGATGGTAAACTTGTGGAGAAATATATACACATGAAAAATACACATGAAAAAGTTTTTTTTGATTCAGAGGAGTTTGAGCAGTTAGTAGATCATTTTTTAGAAAAAAGTGATGTAGATGAAGTATTAAGGATTATTAATTATGGATTTGAAATATATCCAAATAACTATTTTTTAAGACTTCGACATGCTCAAATACTAGGACTAAATGGAAAAATAAGACATGGTATCTCAGTTTTAGATGATTTGGTAGAGGAGTATCCTTCTGAACAAGAAATATTTGTGTCAAGAAGTAGTTTATATGCTCAAATAAATGAATATCAGAAGGCAATTAATGATTTGTTAAGAGTGGTTGACATGGTTCAGGATGAAGAGGAAGATGAATTGTGCTTGACTTTAGCTTTGTTATATCAAAAAATTGATAAAAATGATATTGCTAAACAGTATTTAGAAAAAGGATTAGACATTAATCCATCAAATGAAGCTATATTATATGAGATGACTTTTTTGTTTTCTAGAAATCAAAATGAAAAGGACGGAATAGGTTTTTTTGAAGATTTTTTAGAAAAAAATCCATACTCATCTGATGGTTGGTTTAACTTAGGAAATTTATATGTTGCCAAAAATAATCATGAAAAAGCTATTTGGTGTTTTGATTTTTGTACAGCCATAGAAGAATATTTTAATTCAGCTCATTTTAATAAAGCCAACTCTTTGGTGCATTTAAAAAAATATGAGCAAGCTATTGAAACTTATAAGCTAACTCTCGAAGATGAGGATTATGATTCAATAACTCTGAATCATATTGGTGATTGTTATGAAAAATTAGAAGACTTTCCAAAGGCCATGGAGTATTATGAAAGAGCATTAGAGTATAATGAGTTTTTTCCTGAAGCATGGATAAATAAAGGGGTCATGTATGATGCAGAGGAGAAATGGGCAGAAAGTATTGCTTGTTTTGATAAAGCTTTAAAGTTAGACCCTGATGATATAGACAATGTTAAGGTTTTGATAACTGCATACATTAAACATGATTTATTTGAAAGTAAAATAGCTGATTTTAATGAGCTACTTGATTTTAGAAATAGTATTGAAGATTTTTCAAATTTTATTGATTATTTAATTTCATTAGCAGAATATGAATTGACTTTACTTTTACTAAGCGAAAATTCATACCAAGCTTATGGAGATATTATAAACCATAAAAAAATTGTATGTTATTACAAATTGGGGAATATTAATAAGGCAAGAGAAATTTTTTCTCTCTTATTAGAAAAAAATTCTATAAATAAAGATTTTTTAATTAACATTGCTCCAGAAATATTTGATAGGCTAAACTTGTTTAATTTTAGTCAAAATTAGAAATACAATTAAATATGAATTTTAAACTTCCATTTGTACCAGAACGTAGTGTTAAACCAAGAAAAAAAGGATTGACTATGGTTATGGATAAAGGATTAAGTATGAATCAAGCAGAAAACATGATAGATGCTTCTGGGGAGCTTGTAGATCTTGTAAAGCTTGGTTTTGGTAGTAGTTACGTTACAAAAAACTTAAAAGAAAAAATTAAGTTTTATCAAAATAATGACATCAAGGTATATTTAGGTGGAACTCTATTTGAAGCATTTGCTGCAAGAAATATGTTTGATGATTATAGATCTTTATTACTTGATTTAGGTATTGATACGGTTGAGGTTTCAGATGGGTGTATGGAAATGCATACTGATGATAAATTAAAGTATATTTCAGAAATGGCTAAAGATTTTAGAGTTTTATCTGAAGTAGGATCAAAAAACGAGAGTATAATTATTAGTCCAAGTAATTGGATTACTATGATGAATCAAGAATTAGCTGCAGGATCTTGGAAGGTAATTGCTGAAGCGAGAGAAAGTGGAAATGTAGGTATTTATAAATCAAATGGTAAAGCTCATTCTATTTTAATTAATAAAATAATGGCTAAAGTTCCTCAGGATTCTATTATTTGGGAAGCACCACAAAAAGCTCAACAAGTTTACTTTATAAAACTTATTGGAGCAGAAGTTAACCTAGGTAACATTTCTCCAACAGAAATAATTCCATGTGAAACTTTAAGGTTAGGTCTAAGAGGAGATACTTTTTTAGATTATTTACCTAAAGAGATTCAAGAAAAATTAGTTTAATCAAATTAATTAATGATTTTTAAAGCGCGTTTTTCGCGCTTTTCTTATTTAATACATTTTTTTATGAAAAATAATATTTTAATATTTTTAAAAGGGTTAGCAATGGGAGCAGCTGACGTTGTTCCTGGAGTTTCTGGAGGAACAATTGCATTTATCACTGGTATTTACGAAAAATTAATTTCTTCTATAAACGAAATTAACCTTAGCTTATTTAATACTCTAAAGAAAGATGGTTTTAAAGCTGTTTGGATAAAAGTTAACGGGACTTTTTTAAGTTATTTGTTCGCAGGAATAGCAACAAGTATATTGACATTAGCAAAATTAATTAAGTATTTGTTAGACCATGAGTCTGTTTTAGTATGGTCTTTCTTTTTTGGACTAATTTTAGCTAGTGTTTTTTTTGTTGGTAAACAAGTAGGTAATTGGAATGGTAAAACAATCACAGCCATCATTTTAGGAACTGTTATTGCTTACTACATAAGCTCAATTAATTCAACGGTTGAAGTTGAAGGTTTATGGTATGTTTTTTTATGTGGTGCAGTAGCTATTTGTGCTATGATTTTACCGGGCATTAGTGGCAGTTTTATTTTGTTGCTAATGGGGGCTTATTACACTGTTTTATCTGCTGCTAAAGATTTTAATATTCAAGTAATTATTATTTTTATGTTAGGTGCTTTAACTGGTTTGTTATCTTTTTCAAAATTATTAAATTATTTATTTAAACATTTTGAGAAAATTACTCTCGCTTTTCTAACTGGTTTTTTATTAGGGTCATTGAATAAGATATGGCCATGGCAACAAATTGTATCTACAAGAATTAATAGCCATGGTAAAATGGTACCTTTCATAACTAAAAATGTACTACCAAACAAATTTCATTTAATTTCAAAAGCAGAACAAAGTTTAGGTTTTTTAGATAAAGATCCTATGCTTGCTTCCTCAATTATATTAACAATTGTTGGTTTTGCAATCATCATTATTATGGATATGTTTTCCCCAAAAAAAGCACCAAAATCATGATTAAGTTAGGGTTAGTTGGAAAGTCTTTAAAACATTCTTTTTCTGAAAAATATTTTGATAACAAGTTTAAAAAAGAATCAATTAATGCAAGCTATCAAAATTACGAAATAGATGATATTTCAAAAATTAGAACCTTATTTGATGATAACAATTTAGAAGGAGTTAATATCACTATTCCTTATAAAGAGTCCGTTATTCAATATTTAGATGAAGTTTCACTGGTTGCAAAAGCAATTGGTGCAGTAAACACTGTTAATTTAGAAAACGGAAGATTAGTTGGTTATAATACTGATTATATTGGCTTTGCCAACTCAATTAAACCGCACTTACATCAAAAGCATGAAAGGGCATTGATTTTAGGTACAGGTGGAGCTTCTAAAGCAATTAAATATGTACTGGATAGTTTGGGGATTAAGTATTTATTTGCATCAACAACTAAAAGTTCTTCAAATGTTTTTTCTTATAATGAGATTAATAACCATTTATTAAAATTTCATTTATTTGTTATCAATACAACTCCACTAGGAACTTATCCTGATACTTCTGATAAACCAAATATTGATTATAACGGAATAACTGAACATCATTTTTTATATGATTTAGTTTATAATCCTTCAGAAACATCTTTTATGACAGAAGGTATGAAAAAAGGTGCTATGGTGATGAATGGTTATGATATGTTAAAAATTCAAGCAGAAGAATCTTATAAGATTTGGATAAAATAAAAAAGACTGTTAATAGATATATTAACAGTCTTTTTTATATTTAAACGTTAAATCTAAAGTGCATTACATCTCCATCAGCTACAATATATTCTTTACCTTCAACTCTTAATTTACCAGCATCTTTAACTGCACTTTCAGACCCTAACTCAGCAAAGTCATTATAAGCAATAACCTCTGCTCTAATAAATCCTTTTTCAAAATCTGAATGAATAACTCCTGCGGCTTGTGGAGCAGTATCTCCTTTATGGATTGTCCACGCTCTAACTTCTTTAACGCCAGCAGTAAAGTAACTTTGTAAGTTTAATAATTGATATGCCGATTGAATTAGTTTAGATACACCAGCTTCTTTAAGACCTAGGTCGCTTAAAAACTCTTGTCTTTCTTCGTAAGATTCAAGTGTTGCTATATCTGCCTCAATACCAGCCCCAATGATTAATACTTGAGCATTTTCATTTTTAATATTTTCTCTAACAGCTTCAACGTGCTTATTCCCATTAACGACTGAGTTTTCATCGACATTACAAACGTATAAAATAGGTTTAGCAGTTAATAACTGTAAGCTATTTAAAAACTCAATTTGGCTATCTTCTGCTTCAAACGTTCTTGCTGATTTACCTGATTCTAAAATTGACTTTAGATCATCAAGAATAATTTGTTCTTTTTTAGCTTCAATATTTCCTGTTTTAGCGGTTTTTACAACTTTAACTAATTGTTTTTCAACAGTTTCTAAATCTTTTAGTTGTAATTCAATATCAATAACTTCTTTATCTCTAATTGGATCTACTGAACCATCAACATGTATGATGTTATCATCATCAAAACATCTTAATACATGAATTATAGCATCTGTTTCTCTAATGTTCCCTAAAAATTTATTTCCTAATCCTTCTCCTTTACTAGCTCCTTTAACTAAACCTGCAATATCAACAATTTCAACAGTTGTTGGTTGCACATTTTGCGGATTCACTAATTCAGTTAGTTTATTTAGTCGTTCATCAGGCACAGTAATTACACCTACGTTTGGTTCGATAGTACAAAAAGGAAAATTTGCTGATTGAGCTTCAGCATTTGATAAACAATTAAAGAGTGTAGATTTTCCTACATTTGGTAAACCTACAATACCACATTTTAAAGCCATATAATAAAAGTTGTTTAAATCTAATTTTTACACAAAGATAATAACAAAAACTTATTTATCGCTTCTAACAATACTCTGTTAGTAAACCTTTTTATTTGATTGATTATTTATTGTTCAAAATTGTATTTTTGATTATTAATCAACTTTTATTTCACTTGTTAAAAATGAGGATATTTTTTACGTCTATTATTTATATTTTAATTATTTCTACTAATTACGCTCAGCAAATTACCGTATGTATCAATGCAGGTCATGGTGGAAAAGACCCTGGTAAGTTATCATCAAGTAAGAAATATTTAGATGAAAAAGATCTAAATTTAAAAATATCAACATTAGTTGCAAATTATATAGACTCATTAATTCCTGGAGTTAAAGTTATACAAACGCGTAAGACTGATGTTTTTCACTCTCTTAATGATATTGTTTATATTGCTAATTCAAATAATGCAGACTTTTTAATCAGTATTCATGTAAATAGTAGTGAAAAGTCTAATGTAAAAGGTACAAGTGTACATGTCCATAATTCATCTTCAATAAAAGGTGTTAGATTAGCTACTTATATAAATAGGGATTTAAATACTAGAGCAAGACGATCCAGTAGAGGGGTTAAAACAAAAGAAGATAGGAGTCATAATTTACAAATATTACAACAAACTAAAATGCCTGCAGTTCTAGTTGAATGTGGTTTTATTACAAATAAACAAGATGAACAGTTTTTAAATACGACTCATGGACAAGAAATAATCGCCTCATCAATATATAGAGGTTTTAAAGCTTTTCTTTTAAATGAATACCCCAATAGATTAATTCCTAATATTTATAAAATACAATTAGCCAGTTCTTATACTAAAATATCCAAAAATTATTATTATTTTAATAAATTAACAACTCAGGTAGAAGAAATTGATCATGGTAAAAAAGAAAAATTTAGGTTTGTATATTATACTGGAAATTTCTTTTCAAAAAAAGAAGCAATAGAATATCTTTCTGAAGTTAGAAAAATAGAAGGTTTTAAAGATGCTTATGTTGTTAGTTTAGAATTGTAACCCATAAAATATTAGATATGATTTTTATTAAAAAAATAATGCTATTAATTATATTTATGACAATGTTATTTAGTTGTAATAAAGATGAAGAGCTGTATTGTGAAGAAAATAACATTGGTTTTTTAACTATTACTAATACATCTGATAATCGTTATGAAATTTATTTAAATGATATCTTAGAGTTTGAAATCGATGCTAATAGTTATTATGAAGAATGGGAGTTAAGTCCCGGTAACTATTCATTATCAGCTATTGAAATTACCGGT
>CALTNV010000065.1 GCA_943845485.1 uncultured Flavobacteriales bacterium
AATCCAATTAAATGCATACTGTGAGGAGGCCCAGTTGTAATAATTGTGTCAAAATTATTTGATTTAAGTTCTTTTGATAGGAATCTTGTAGAGGGCTTTATCCATAAAAATCGAGCGTCAGGAATAAAAAAATTACCTCTAATCCATATTGCTATTTTTTTTTTCCAATTGATATTTTCTCCAGATAAACTACCTCCTTGAACTCCTGCCGCATTTTCTTTTGTAAATTTTCTATAAATAGAAAATGGCTCTATGATTTTCTTTTTAAGAATTTTTACTGAATTAGGAATTTCTTTTAAAAGTAATTCATCCTTTAACTCAAAATCTGGGTTTGATGGAGTATAAACAGTAACGTCAATATTCTTTTTCACTAAAAATTTAACAAATTTAACCCACCTTTGAACTCCTGCTCCTCCACTTGGAGGCCAGTAATATGTTATAACTAATATTTTTTTATTCATATTTTTCTAAAGTGAATAGAAGCAATAATTTCCTCTTGATTTTCAGAAGTAAAAATAGGTTCTCCTGTTATTTTATAAATATTTTCTTGAGGTATTGTAACTAAGTTTGATGAGTTGTAGTTTATACCGCTATCAGTACCTGCATCATATAAATATCCGTTTAGAGTTATCTCATCTATAAACATATTGTTTTCTAATAAATTCACTGCCTTAAAAGCAACAAACCAATCAGGACTTGGGGCTATCATTGAAACTAAAGTTACGTATGAGTTTGTTTTACATACTTCGAATTCAAATGAAATTGAACCCTCTCCAGTTGAAAGTCCACTTCCTATGTGTAAATGATGTCCATTACCATTTTTAATTAATGCATTTATTTCATTATTTAAAGTAGATGTTGAACCTGTTTCAGACATTGATTTAATTCCATTACTTGCTAATTGCCCAATCGTGAAAATATCACTGGTATTATTGTGGCTCCAACCTATAATTTGAGAAAAGTGAGCATCATTTGGGTAGTTATTAGCAAATAAACTATCATTAAAATGATAATTAATAGTTACCATATAAGATAAAGTATCACCTCTACTCATATTACTTGAGTTATCAGGCATCTCAGCTTTGTCTTTTTCACAAGCAAAAGATATTATTATGATGTATATAAAAAGTAATTTTTTCATTTTGATATGAGCTAATTTTAGTTGAAAAATAAGTATTTATTATTTGATTTATGTAGAGTTTTTGTTATAAAAATCCTTAAAAAGATTGTAAATTTCAGGGTGTTTTTTTTTAAATAACTTTGGTCTTTCTAAAAAATATTCACTTGCAACCGGTAAAAATTCTATTAAACTAGTACCACCATAAGGGTTTATATCTGATTTTTTATTGTTTATTTCTTTTATTTCTTGAGGTGCATATTTTAACCAGGGAATAACATTTTGTTCTTTCATTAGTACCTTCGGAATTCCATCAACATCACCATCAGCTTTGTCAATTAAATGAACAAACTCATGAATTGCAGTATTTTTTTTATCTGTTGTATTTTCAAATCCATGATGCAATGCTTTTTTAGATAAAATCATTTTTTTATTTAATGATTTATTCCCTACCATTCCTAGTATATTTCTATTGTCACCATCTATTTCATAGTTTTCATTAAATGCATTTGGATATAATAAAACTTCATTAATATTTAGATATTTCCAATCATCAAAATAAAATATAGGAATAATTGCACTGGCAGCAATTAAAATTTTATCAGTATCATCTATAGTTGTTTTTATTCCCGTAATTTTACAATTAAGTAAAAACTCATGAGTTTTGTATTCAAATTTTACTTTTTCAAACTCATTTAATTTCTGATAGAATCGGATTTTATTATTTAATATTTCTTTCCAACTATTTGGGAACTTTTTTTTAGGTAGAATCCAAACTTTTTTACTCCAAACTTTTTTTATAATGAAATAAAAAGTGATTAATATGATTGTTAGTGTTATAGTTATTTTCAAAATTTTTCATAAAAAATCCCAAGCTTTAA
This sequence comes from uncultured Flavobacteriales bacterium, assembly GCA_943845485.1. The sequence continues at coordinate 1,999 of CALTNV010000065.1, forward strand.
TTTAGCTTGGGATTATAAAGTTACAATTCTTTTTGTTTTTTTAGTTTCTTTTTAATAAATGACAAAAATTCCTTTGGTAAAGGAGATTTTATTTCAATGTGTTCACCCGTTTTTGGGTGGTCAAAATTAATAGAAAATAAGTGTAAACAAACTCTATCTAAATTGGTTTTATTAGCAGTAAAGTTAATATCTCCTAAAACAGGAGTTCTATTGTTTCTTAAATGAATTCTTACTTGATTTCTTACTGTATTTTGAGTAACTACTTTTAATAAAGAGTTTTCTGTTGTTTTATTAATTGTTTCATATTCTGTCAGAGCTTCCTTATCAATTTTTTTACCATTAAAGTTCATCAAAATAGAATTATTAAATTCTCCTTCATTTGGATTAATAGAACCTTCTGTTAGTGCGTACCAACGGTAAGCATGAGCTTTTAACCAGTTTTTTTCTAATAAACGGTGAATATTATAATCTTTTGCAAAAAGTAAAACTCCAGATAGCTCCTTTTCTAGTCTGTTTAAAATAAACAATCTAGTAGGATTAATATCTTTTATTTTATAATATTTTTGCATTTCGCTTAAAACATTTCTACTTTTTTTATCTTTAATGGCAGATGAAAAAACTCCTACAGGTTTATTTACTGCTACAAACTCATCATTTTCAAATAAGATATTAAATGGAGAGTGTATTTCATGACCATTTCTAGAAATCCTTTTAATCTTTTCTATTTTAATAACATCACCTTCATTAACTTCATCATTAATTGTTTTGGCTATTTTGTCATTAATTAAAACAAACCCATTTTTTAAATAAGTTTTAACTTTTGTTTTAGAGTTATAGCCTACTTTTTCTTTTAAAAATGTAATTAAGTCAGATTTGTCTTTTGCTATTATTTTCATAATTGTTTTCTTCTTCTAATTTCTGTTTGGATTAAAGATAGCTCTCTACCTGTTTGTCCTTTTACAGAAGTGTTTTCTTCAGCACGTCTAAATAAATAGGGTAATACATCTATTACCGGGCCATAAGGTACATATTTTGCAACATTGTAGCCATGATAAGCTAAATTATAGCTTATATTATCACTCATCCCTAATAATTGAGCAAAATAAATACGTTTGTCGTCTTTCGAAATATTATATTCATTCATTAATTTTATTAGTAATAATGAGCTCTTTTCGTTGTGAGTAGCATTACATAAACTAATAATATCTATGTTTTCTAATGCGTATTTAATCGCTTTATCGTAATCTAAGTCTGAAGCATCTTTATTAGGCTGTATAGGAGATGTATAGTTTAACTTTTTAGCTCTTTCTCTTTCTTTTTCCATATAAGCACCTCTAACAAATTTTACACCTAGTAAATAACCATTTTTTTTAGCGTCATTAATTGATTCTACTAAAAAGTTAAATCTATCATGTCTATACATTTGTAATGTATTGTATATGCAAGTCCAATCTTTATTATAAATATTCATCATGGCAGTGCAAATTCTATCAATAGAATTTTGTATCCAAGATTCTTCAGCATCAATAAAAATTGGTGTTTTAGATTCAAAAGCAGTTTTACAAATATTGTTTACTCTATTGTGTACTCTTTGAAACTCTTCTCTTTCTAAAGGAGTTAATTCTTGTTTTGGATCATTCATTTTTTCTAATAAACCAAAACGAGCTATTCCTGTCATTTTAAAAACGACAAAGGGTATTTTAGAATTACCTTTTGCCAGGTGAGCAACTCTAATTAGTTCTTTTGTAGTATGATTAAATGATTCTTCATTAGATTTACCCTCAACTGAATAATCTAATATTGTTCCAATATTGAATTCTGCTAAGGAGTCAATAGTTGTTTTACAATCATTTATACTTTCACCACCACAAAATTGACTATAGATAGTTTTTTTTACAATATTTTTAATAGGTAGATGAATATTAAAAGCAAACTGGGTTAAACTTTTGCCAATAACAACCAAATTAGGCTTTTCAATTAGTTTAAATAAAAAGCTAGCTTTATATAAGTCTTTATTAGCTTTATTTTTAAAAGCTATTTCAGTGTCACTAAAATTAATCATCTAAATACGGTAATTCTCGTTATAACTATTATTGTCTATACAAAGTTACTACCAAAATACAATAGAAGTGTATTTTTATTAGAAAAAAAGACTTAATTATGAATAATGATGATTAAAATATGTGTTGATTATCATAATAAAGTTTAAAATACTTATATTTTTGTTAATTATGAGTGGAAACACATTTGGAAAAATTTTTAAGCTAACAACTTTTGGAGAGTCTCATGGACTTTCAATAGGTGGTGTTATTGACGGTTGCCCTCCAGGTATTAAGTTTAATATTTCGTTTATTCAGGATGAGTTAAATAAACGTAAACCTGGTCAATCTTCCATAACAACATCAAGGAAAGAAGATGATATAGTAGAGATTCAGTCAGGAGTTTTTGAAGGGGTTACAACAGGTACGCCAATTGGTTTTATCATTAAAAATAAAGATCAAAATTCAAAAGACTACTCTAATATTAAAGACGTTTTTAGACCTTCGCATGCTGATTATACTTATCAAGAAAAATATGGTGTAAGAGATTATAGGGGTGGAGGAAGATCATCAGCAAGAGAAACTGCTTGTAGAGTTGTAGGTGGAGCATTTGCTAAGTTAATACTCAATGAAATTTCTGATATTAAAGTACATTCATTCGTAACAGCTGTTGGACACTTAAAAGATGTTGTTCAGAAAAGAAAAATAAACAATATTTCAAAAAATATACTTAGAGCTGCTGATCTAACGTTTTCTTCAAAGGCTATTAAATTTATTGAGAGTTTGAAATTGAAAGGAGATTCTACAGGAGGGATCATTTCAACTTCAGTAGAAAATATGCCAACAGGCCTTGGAGAGCCAGTGTTTAATAAATTGGAAGCTCAACTTGCTTATGCTATGTTAAGTATTAATGCAGTTAAAGGCTTTGAAGTAGGAGCTGGTTTTAACGGAACTACTATAAAAGGAAGTGAACATAATGATGAGTTTTTTATTGATGAAAATGATAAGGTATCCACTTCATCCAATAAATCAGGAGGCATTCAGGGAGGTATTTCAAATGGGATGAATTTATTCTTTAATACTGCTTTTAAACCAACAGCTACCATTTTATCAAAACAAAATACTGTAGATGTTCATCATAATAGTGTAGAAATAAAAGTTAGCGGAAGACACGATCCTTG
>CALTNV010000066.1 GCA_943845485.1 uncultured Flavobacteriales bacterium
TCAATTTCTATGAAAAAAAGGATTATATAACTAATAATTCCGGTTAAAAGACTGGTGAGTGTTTTAAGTCCTAAGTAATTTGAAATTGACGCCCCTTTATTTTGGGCATTTTTAATTTTCATGTTAAATTACATTCCAACAATAGGCTCTCTTTTAGCTACTTCGTTACCAGCAATATATAGTCTATTTCAATTTGGAGACTTTAATGAGTTCCTATTCATTATGGCATTAGTTGGTTCAACACAGGTATTAGTTGGAAATATTATTGAACCTAAAATAATGGGAAATTCATTAAACATAAGCCCTTTAGTGAGTATTTTGGCATTATCATTCTGGGGGGCTATTTGGGGAGTAACAGGTATGTTTTTAAGTGTTCCTGTTACTGTAATTATGATCATACTTTTAGCACAGATACCAAGTACAAGAAATTTTGCTGTATTATTATCAGAAAGGGGTAGAGTATAATTTTACAAGTTAAACTTGTAAGTTAAGCTACAAATAACATTGTAATCTGTATGAGATGAGGTTTCCTGAATAGGGTTTGAATCATAACTGTAATATGTAGTTGCTCCAATATACAAATCACTTATAATTTCCCAGCTCAAGCTAACCTGAGCATTTATCCTATTTCTACCTACTATAGTAAAAGAAGGATAATATGAGATTAAACAGGATAAATCTACTTGCGGATTATGAAACTTATAAAACTTAAATTCTGTAGAAATAACTCCCTCATAACTTATTTGTACAGAATCTCCTTCAATAGACCTCTCGTTATTATAATTAGCTCCAATATTAAATTGCAGAAAACCTTTTTCGTCTTTAATAAATGAATAACCTATTCCCAAATTAGCATTATATCTAAAAGCTAAACCTAACTCTGTATTTTTTTGAAGTTGAAAATTACAACTTGCAACTGTTCTTCCTGATAGTGAGTATCTGTAACCTACAGAAACTGATTGATTTGATTCGTTAGAAGTATCTTTTTCAAAGCTTTGAATACTATTTACTTTAAACGGAAGTTCATGTTTTTTATCTAAAAAAGTAACATCAGTACCAAAGTTATATTGAGTTAATCCAGTGTTCTGAGCAGAATTAAAACCAAACGTGACACTGCCACTAAATTTTTTCCAAAATGTATTTTTTAATTGATTTACATAAAATATATCTTGAACATCAAACTTCAACTTAGATTTGTAACTAGATATAGTTACTGAATCATTCCTTATTCCATCAAAAAAACCATATAAGATATTACCATCTGAAGTCTCAAATTCAAAAAACTTAGAGGATTTAACGTCAGATAATTTTTCCCATTCAACATAAATAGTTTTCATGTCGTTAGTTGATGCTTTTATCTTTCCTAATGAAAGATTTTTAAACTCGCATGTTATCCTATCTCCATTTTTTAAAAATAATGTATCATTCTTCTGAGCATTAATGTTAGTTATAGACACTAAATTAAATAAAAAAATAAATATAAATCTGATTTTCATTATACAGTTTTTTAATAAAGAAAAAAACAAATATTTTTCCATTTTTTTATACAAAAAAAATAAAATAACTTACAAAAGGAATAAAAAATAAAAAAACATCTTAGGTTTCTAAGATGTTTTTAAAGTAGCGAGAGAGAGACTCGAACTCTCGACCTCAGGATTATGAATCCTGCGCTCTAACCGGCTGAGCTACCTCGCCTTAATTGCTTAACGCGGTGCAAATATATTCATATTATTTAATTCTCACAATGAAAAATCGAATAAAATTATTTTTTTACACATTATAAAACTTAAATATTTGGTTATCAAGCTATTAAATTTTAACACCAAAAAAAAGATTAAATCACTTAATTTTAACTAAATTGCAACTTTAAAATAACACACTATTTAAATAGGCTATGTCTGTAGAAAAACATAAAATAGAATTAGAATTTGAACTTAATACATCATTAACGTCAATTACAAATGCTGTTACAACTCCTAGCGGATTGTCAGAATGGTTTTGTGATGATGTAAATATAAATAGAGATATTTACACATTTATATGGAATAATGAGGAAGAATCAGCTTTATTACTTAAAAAAACAGCTACATCTTTTAAACTACAATGGTTAGATGATGAAGGGTCTAATTATTATTTTCAATTCAAATACAAACTTTCCGAATTAACAAAAAGTATCATTCTAAATATCACAGATTTTGCAGAGGAAGACGAAATTGAAGAAACTAAAGAGTTATGGGAAAATCAAATCGCTGATTTAAAAAACAGCATAGGGGGATAATAAATTTTGAAAAAGATTTCTAAATTAATGCTTGGATCTTTTATAGGTCCTTTCTTGGTCACGTTAATTCTTACAATGGTAATTTTATTGCTACAATTTGTATGGAAATACGTTGATGATTTAATGGGAAAAGGAATTGAATGGTATATTATCATTGAATTACTTTTTTACATTTCTGTTGCACTAATTTTTATGGCACTCCCTTTAGCAATCTTGCTATCCTCGATAATGACTTTTGGTAATTTAGGAGAGAAAAATGAATTAACAGCTTTAAAAGCAAGTGGCTTGTCATTAATTAAAATAATGAAGCCTTTAACCATTACTATGGTTTTTATGAGTATTCTTGCTTTTTTGTTCTCTAATTATGTATACCCATACGCACAACTACATTCTAAATCATTATTATACGACATTACTCATAAAAAACCTTCGTTTAGAATTAAAGATAAAGTATTTGATAATTCCCTTGAAAATTTAACCATTAGAATTGATAGTAGAGGTGAAGATGGAGAAACATTAAATAAGATATTACTTTATGATCATTCAGATTCAGATAATAGAAGAATAAGCGGTAAGTCAAATAGAAAAATCATTGCCAAAACAGGAAAAATGACCATGACAGAAGATGATAACTATATGAAGTTCTATCTTAATCATGGTAGAATTTATGAAAATGATTATCCAAATAAAAAAATAAATACATCCCACCCTCACCGAACATATATATACGATAGCTTAGTAACAACAATAGACTTAAGTGAATTTAATTTAAAAAGAACAGATAAAGAACTTTTTAAGCATCATTTTGACATGATGAATTCTAAGCAACTAATTAATGAATATGATACTTTAAAAATTGAACAAGCAAAATCAGATTCTAACAACCATAAGTTCTTTAATGATAAACTATACATATCTAGAGTTAATAATGGTTTAAATCTAAATTTTTACGACAAATCATTTAAAAACAGGAAAGATTTAGACTATCAGTTTTCTAAATTACCAAAAAATAAAAAAATAAAGATTTATACCATCGCATTAAACAACCTTAGAAACACTTTACAGCACAGTAAGTTTTCGCTTAAAGAATATGAAAACAAATTCTTAAAAAAGAAAACAGATATTAAAACAGAACTACACAAAAAAATTTCATTCTCAATATCTTGTTTAATACTCTTTTTTATAGGAGCTCCACTCGGTGCTATCACTAAAAAAGGAGGATTAGGTCTTCCAGTTATTCTTTCTGTAGTTATTTTCTTAGGATACTATATCATAGGAACCTCATCAAAAACAATGATTGAAAATTACACTATATCTCCTGAACTAGGTA
>CALTNV010000067.1 GCA_943845485.1 uncultured Flavobacteriales bacterium
TCTAAATATGATACTAGATTACATATACTACATATTTCTTCAGCTAAAGAAGTAGGTTTATTTGAAAAAGGACCTGTAAAAGGAAAGAAAATTACTGCTGAGGCTTGTATTCATCAATTCTATCTTCTAACACACCTTTTAAAATTCCTTCTCTATCAGAAGCTGATTTTACCGCAGGATTCCATTTAATCAGCGTGCCTTTTTTCTCATAATCTTCGTCAGAAAACCATAAGTGATGAATACAAGCCTCAGCAGTAATTTTCTTTCCTTTTACAGGTCCTTTTTCAAATAAACCTACTTCTTTAGCTGAAGAAATATGTAGTATATGTAATCTAGTATCATATTTAGAGGCTAACTCTACCGCCATACTACTTGATTTATAGCAAGCTTCTACATCTCTAATAATTGGGTGTTGAGCTATCGGTACATTTTCTCCAAACTGTTGTTTGGCAACTTCCATATTATGTCTTACAGTGGCTTCATCTTCGCAATGTGTTGCAATTAACATATCACATTCAGAAAAAATACCCTCTAGCGTTTTTTTACTATCAACCAACATATTTCCTGTAGAACTACCCATAAATACTTTAACCCCACAAACTGTTTTAGGATCTGTTTTTAAAACTTCAGAAATATTATCGTTTGATGCTCCCATAAAAAAGGAGTAGTTTGCTGCTGCACTTTCAGCAGCAATATCATATTTATCTTGTAATAGCTCTTGAGTTAAAGCATTTGGAACGGTATTAGGCATCTCCATAAATGAAGTAATACCTCCAGCAACAGCAGCTCTTGACTCGTGAAATATGTCAGCTTTATGAGTTAAACCAGGCTCTCTAAAATGAACTTGGTCATCAATCATCCCAGGCATTACATATAAACCTTTGGCATCAATAATTTCAACATCATTTTCAACTTCAATATTATCAGAGGATATTTTAGATATTTTTTCATCCTCAATTAAAATATTTCCTACAAAAATGGCTCCTTCATTTACGATAGAGCCATTTTTTATTAATTTTTTATTTGCCATATTTTCTAAATCTCATTTTTAATACTCCAATTACTGCTTCGTTAAAAATTGAACCATTCATTTTTGAGGTTCCTAATTCTCTGTCTATAAAACTAATAGGAACTTCTTTAGCTTTATAACCTAAGGTTAATGCGCTATATTTCATGGCTATTTGAAAAGCATATCCTTTAAAATTAACTGTTTCTAAACTGATATGTTCTAATACATTTCTTTTGTAACACATAAAACCAGCAGTAGTATCTTTTAATCCAATCCATAAAATGGATCTAACGTACCAAGAAGCAAAATAGGATAATAAAATTCTTTTCGTATCCCAGTTTTTAACACTTCCTCCTTTTACATATCTTGATCCAATACTAAAATCTGCACCGTCAACAGCACAAGCTTCATACAATCTAATTAAATCATCAGGGTTATGAGAAAAATCGGCATCCATTTCAAAGATATAATCGTATTTTTTAGCAATAGACCATCTAAATCCATGAATATAAGCAGTTCCTAATCCAAGTTTACCTGAACGTTCTTCAATATGTAACTTTCCTTTAAACTCTTCTTGTAGAGATTTTACAATGGAAGCTGTACCATCAGGAGAACCGTCATCAACAATTAAGATGTGAAATGACTTTGGTAAAGAAAATACTTTACGTATCATTTTTTCAATATTTTCTTTCTCGTTATAAGTAGGTATTATTACAATGCTATCAGACACTAGATTAAGTTTTTAATGTTACACAAAGATAATTAATTATTTTCACTGTTTAAATATTCCTTTTTAAAAGCATTTAGTTTTTTAGGAGTGTTACAGGCTAATAATGGTATAATAAAAAGAATACCATAAGTTAAAGTTTTAAAATGATCATAATATTTTCTAAACTCACCTAGTATAAAAAAGCTATTTAATAAAAAGTAAATTAAAACAAATAAAAAAACATATAATAAAAACGTTAGTTGATTATTCTCTTTAAATTTTTTTGATTTAAATTTTATAACATAAAAATAGATTAAATAACAGATTGAAGGAAATGCTAAAAAGAAAGCATAATGTTGTTGATGAGGAAATATTAAAGGGATAATTAATAAGATATAACTTATTTCATAAAATAATTGGTATTTATTTTTTTCTACTTTAAAAGGTAAACTTTTAAAAAAGTATATTGACAGTAAAATAAAAAAAAGTCGTGTTATATTTAAAATATATTTTAAAGTTTCAAGTTCTACATTTAAAATGTTTCTTTTAATTTTCAAAGAATAATTATTTCCAGCATTTTCAACAAGTAATATAGATAGTAAAGAACTTAATGAATGAAAACTTCTCTCTGAAACATCAAGTATGTGTTCTGTATTTACAGGATTTAAAATCAACCATCTTTCTTTTAATAAAAAGAAATTAAAATCAAAACCTATAAATATAGCAGGGATTAATAGAATTATTATTGTAAATAAAATAATTAATAAACTACTAAAAAATTGTTTTCTATATATTAAGTAAGGGATAAAAACTAAAGGAAAAAGCTTTATTGTGATTCCAAAAGAGAGTAAAAAGCTTCCTAAATATATTTTTTTATTAAAAATAGAATTTAATCCTTCTAATGAAAGGTACAACATAAAAATAGTCATCTGGGTTAAATGCATGTTTTTATGCCATAAAGAAAAAATTACAACTAAACACAATAATCTATATAGCTTAAAATCTTTATCTGATAAGAAATCAGGTGGAAGATAATAGGAAATAATTTTCCAAATCCTTAGGCTTAAAAATACGTTTATAGTTAACCATATAAAATTTGCAAAATATAAAGGTAGGTAAGTTAATGGATGAATAATTATTGCAAAAAATACATCATAAAAATAATGGAAGCTTCCATGGTATTTTTCTGTATAAATATTTTTATTAAAAAATAAATCTTTTGAAGCGTTTAAGAATATGTCAAAATCACCAATGACATTAGATTCAATGATGATTATTGTAAAACTAATTAAGTAAAATAAAATATAGTTGATATTTTTTTTAAAAAACATTTTCATCATTTTCAATTTTATAAATAGTTACAATCATATTTCTATTGAATGCAGGGTTTAATAGAAAAGCGATATTATCAACAAAACTTGGATTAAGTGTTTCAACCTTTGATAACTTTCCCAAAATAGCACTTGCGCTATCAATTCTTTCTGCTAAATTTTCATCACCATAAAAGTAAATATAACTTGGGTTTAATTTTGTCGATTTTTCATATTTTACAATATTTTCATCAGAATACTTATCTTTCCATTTTATGGTTTTTAATTTAAAATTATCTGCATAAAATAAAGGAGCTAAATCAATTCTTCCTCTTTTAGTATCTTCTTGTATGATTACAGTTACATTTTTATTTTCTAAAAACCTTAAAGATTCCACTCTACTTTTTTTAGAGTAAGTAAAACTTAAAGTAATACCTATAAGCGTATTAATTACAATGAAAAAGTAAAACGATCCTTTAGCTATTTTGTTTATTACAGATGATTTAAATTGGTTATATATGTCAAAAAACCATGCTCCTCCAATAATGATAATAAAAGGAATTGCAGGAATAATAAATCTTTCTTGTTTATTAGGAAAGTAAGAATGGAACAGAATAAAAGCAGAAGTAGCTAAAACAATAGCAGCATATTTTTTATAGCCTTTAAAGAAACCTATGTATAAAAATATACCAAAAGGAGGGATTAAAAATCCTGGGATAACTAAAAATATAAACTTATACCAAGGTTCATTAAAATAAGAAGTGGTGTTGGCAAAATTATATTTTACATAGGCTGAAAATTCCATAAAAGGTTTTCCCCAAATAAAATAATCTACTATTCCTTGAATTAAGCTAATACCAAATAAACCTCCTAAGGTTAGTATAAATAATCCTTTTATATTTTTTTGTAAAATAAAATATAAAGCAAATCCTAAAGCAAAAGCCCCTGTTTGAAAACGTGTATTAAACGCAAACCCCAATAGTAAACCAGCCAAGAAAAGTAGGTTGATCTTTTTTGATTTCTCATATTTTTGAATAAAATAGGCGGTTGAAAATAAAAAAGGAACACAAAAAAATTCTACTAAACTTCGGGATGATAAAAAAGGAAAGAAATAAAAACTACTTAATAACAAACTTGCATAAACGGCAATTTTATGATTGTACTTTATTTTTATTATTTTAAACCCATAATAGATGATAGATATCATCAATATAGATTGCAATATTTGACTAATTTTTATTTGAATAAAAGGGTTTTGAATTCCTATAAATTCTACAATGTAGAAATAACAATAATAAATACCTACATAAAAAAAACTATGACCTTTTGCATATGGCTCATTACCCTGATTCCAAGGAAGCCAGTTGTTGTAATCAAAACCTTCTACCCATGATTTAGAGGCTTCAATAATCAAAAAATGGTCATCGTGAGCAAAATAACCATTGGAAAAAATAGCAGCAATTATGTTTAATATTAAACTAATTCCTAATACTTGTTTAAAACTTAAATTAGACAATTTCATACTCAAAAAGTAAATTTTTAACGAAGATATGATTTCATTTAAGATTAAACTTTATTTTTACATTAACAATTTAAATTTATGGCTTTAGTAAAATCATTAAAAGGGCAAACACCCAATTTTGGAAAAAATATATTTTTAGCAGAAACGGCAACTGTCATTGGCGATTTTACGTGTGGCAACGATTGTAGTATTTGGTACAATGCGGTGGTTAGGGCTGATGTAAACTTTATAAAACTAGGTAATAAAGTTAATATTCAGGATAATGCTATGATACACTGTACCTATAAAAAATGTGGAACTACCATAGGAAATAATGTATCTATAGGTCATAATGCTATTGTTCATGGATGCACTATTCATGATAATGTGTTAATTGGTATGGGAAGTATTGTAATGGATAATGCAGTGGTTGGAAGTAATTCTATTATTGCAGCAGGAGCCATTGTTACTGAAGGAACTATTGTGGAAGAATTTACCATTTATGCAGGTATTCCTCCTAAAAAAATAAAATCATTATCTCCTGAATT
>CALTNV010000068.1 GCA_943845485.1 uncultured Flavobacteriales bacterium
CGCTAGTTTAGCTACATTAATTGGTTTTGCTTTAGTTGGTTATTATACAAATATTTCTTATCCGATTTTTTATATTTTAAAAATTGGCTAATAGCCATAAATAAAGTATAAAGGATAGCGTAAAAAGCATGCCAAGGATTGTAGTGTTCAAATCTTTCCTCTAACTCTGTAAATGGAGCTCTATTAGTCCCGAAAATCTTGTTAAATACTGGACTTGAAGTGTCAATTAATAAATGTAAAGAAGCTAAAATGAATATTATTGCTCCAAGAAACATCCAAAATTCCTTACTCCACAATTCCTCTTCTTTTTTACTTCTAGGAATATTTGTATAATAACCAACTAAAGCAAAACCAATTAATGTAGCTAAACTAGCGTAACTTGTAAGGGGAAGACTATCACTTATGAAGTATATTACAGCAATAGATAAAGTAGTTATTACTAAGTACAATTTTTGTTTCTTATTCTTTAATAAAAATAAAACAGAAATAAATATTGTAGATAATAAAAATAGGAGTAATTGACCTAGCATGCCTTCACCAGCAAATGAATGTACCGAAGTATCACCTAAAACACCACTTCTTGTTAAGAATGTTGAATAAACAATTAATATAAATGTTAGTAAAGAAAATATAAAAGCACTAAATAAAGCTCTTTTTCTTTTATGAGCTATTAAAAGTAAATGTGCTGCAGCAACAAAACATAGCCAAGGGATAAATATTGCATTTTCAACAGGATCCCATGCCCAAAATCCACCAAAACTTAAACTTTCATAAGCCCATGCACCTCCCATTAAAATAGCAATACCTAATACCATTACACCTATAAATGCCCATGGTAAAGCTGGCTTTAACCAACCGTAAAAGTCTTTTTTCCATAAACCAGCAATTGCAAAGGCAAAAGGTACTGATGTTAAAGCAAAACCTAAAAAAGTAGTAGGAGGATGTATGGTCATCCAATAATTTTGTAATAGGGGATTTAAACCTTGACCATCTTGAAACTGAGGTATTAAGCTTAAGTAGTTAGGCATTTGAGTCCATGGCAAACCTATGTATTCGGGTAATTCTCTAATTAATGTGAAAGGACTTGTACCTACATATATATCACCTATATAAATACCAAATATCATAGTAATTAAAAAAGCTTGAAGAACTGCAAATACTGTCATTACTTTTGACTCCCATTTTTTTGCAGTAAACATCAAAACAAGTCCAACTACAACTTGCCAAAATATCCATGTTAGAAAACTACCTTCTTGTCCTGCCCAAAAGCAAGAAAAAATATATTTTAAAGACATTGCATCTGATGAATACTTCCAAGGATATGAGTATTCATAACTGTGTGTGATTATAGCGTATGCAAGTAGGGTTATAACAAGGAATACTGAAGCAGCGTGAGAAATGAAGCTTATCCTTGCTAATTTCAAAAAATTATTTTCATCATTTTTCTGATTTAAATAATAAAAAACTCCAGCAATTATAGCTGTAACAAAAGCAAAAAGGACAGCCGCGTGTCCTAATTCTCCTAAAAAGGTATTCTCGTTAATGTAATTTATTTCAGACATAAATACTTACTTATATTCTTGTTGTTCGTTATATTTTGAAGGGCATTTCATTAAAATTGAGGTAGCATAAAAAACTTCTCCTTCTGCTTTTCCTTTTAAAACTATCCCCTCAGCTCTTTCAAAATCGGTAGGTTTCTCTTTATTCAAAATCACTTTTTTTTCTATTCCGTCATCGTCAATCAACCAAAATTCTAAAATATTAGCATTTTTTCCAGGGTCATATATAATGGGTTTTTCTTTATTTAAAGATCCTTTAACAGTATATCTTGATCCTTGATTTTCAAAAGCTTCAGTAAAATGTGCATATGTGCTTTCGTTCATAACGTTAGCCATTATTGCACCTATAGAAATAGCTATAATAATTATAGCAATAATGTGTGTTTTTTTCATTATTCGTTAATTTTATCTTCCAATTTCTTAACTGATCTGTCTATTTTTATTAAATAAATTATCAATCCTAACAATATGATTAATATAACTGCAATTACAACATTTATCTTGCCAGAAGTATAAAAGTTATCTAATACATTACTTTGTGCATATGTATTATTTGTAATTAAAATTATTATTGTGGCTAATATGTTACGCATCCAGTTTTTCATATATTTTTTGTAATCTTATTTTCAAAGAAGTTATCCAAACACCCAGAAGTATCCATCCTATTACCCCAGCGTAAAAAAACATCCTCAATGAATTGTCTAAATCATATTTGCTGAATGCAGGATTACCTCCATTGCCAGGGTGTAAAGAGTCTAGTACTCTTGGTAATACCATAATAAATACTTGCATCATTACAAAAGCAAATATGTTATATATAGCTGCTAGTTTTGCTCTCTGTTTTTTTTCTTTAATCGCAGATCTTAATGAAAAGTAAGCTAAATAAATTAAAACAGTTATGGCTGCACCATTTAATTTGACATCTTCAATAACCCACCAATCACCCCAAGTAAACTTAGCCCATATAGATCCGGTAAATATTCCTAAAAAACCAAAAAGTAAACCTACTTGAGAAAAAGCTTTTGCTTTAATATCGTTGATAATATCATCTGTTCTAAGATATTTAATACTATATAGTAATGATAAAAAAGCCATAAACATCATTGTAAACCACATAGGTACATGGAAAAATAAGTTTCTTATTGTTTCATAAAGCTGCTCTCTATATGGGAAACTAAAGCTATTGTTTACTTCTTTTCTGTCTTTTGTACAAAGAATTACTTTCGTTTTTCTAACATTATGTTCAGTTATTTGAAAAGCACTAGAATAACTTAATTTATGATTGTCGTTTAACTGCACAAATAGATGTTGATCAATTTTTTTAGGATTATTTAGAATTGGAAAATCAGCTACCAATAATGTATCATTTAAAACCTTTACTTTGGTTGCACAAACTGCTTCATGAGTGCCAAGTCCTGTATTGAAATACCATGCTTGTATATTGTTGTCTGCATTGAAAATTGTATTATATCCAGTGACTTTTAAAGATATAACTGAGTCAGAAGTATATGTTGATTTTACTTTATATATACCAGGTGATAGAGGTGTTTTAAGTCCTCCTATAAAGGTGTAAAGTAAAAGTGCAACAGTAAGAAATTTCCACCAATTCTTTTTCATAATAATTTAATCTCTCCAAAGGTAAGGAAATAATATGTATGAAAGGGAGATTACTAATATTATTATTGATGTTAAAATTACTAAATTAGTTGATGCAGCCTCAAATTTGAAGCCATCTAAAGCTTGTTTAGACGTTTTAATTAATGTTAATAAAAATGGCAGGATTAAGGGGAAACCAAGAATAGCTACAATTCCTAAATTATTATCGGTTTTTAAAGCAATTGAAGACACCATTCCAAAAACACTTGAAAAGCCAATTGCACCGATAATTAGTGTTAATAAAAATAATGGAGTATTAGCTTCTTGAATTATTTCTGATCCTATGAATAAAGAATATACGATATAGGAAATCAAAGATACAATACTAAGTAAAACACTATTATATAATATTTTACTCGTTATATAAGCTTCTGGGCTAACTATTGTGTAGTAATATTGAAGTGTACCGTTTGTTTCTTCTAAAAAACTTTTAGAAATTGCATTCACTGATGCAAAAAGCATAATTATCCAGTATAAAGCAATCCATGTTGGTATGTCTACAATTTTTTTAAATGATAAAAAAGCAACAAATATTGTTGAAACCAAGTAGAGTAAAATACTACCAATTGATGATTTGGTTTTAAATTCAAGCTCTACTTCTTTTTTGGTTAGGAAAATCAATTCTTTCCATTGGTTCATATTAGTCTTCTGTTAGTTTTATTTTATCTGGAAAAATAGAAATTTTCTTCTTTTTATATAAAGCTCCTAATGCTTTTTTAAAATTCTTTTTGCTTTCTCCAAATTGATCATAAATTACTTTTGGTGCTGATTTGTCAGAAATCATCAGTTGACCATTGTTTTTCTTCAGTTCTTCAATGATAATTTCTTCAAATGAATTGATTTTTTCACCATCAGCAATACTTAGTGTTAAATCAATCTTGTTATCATCTCTTAGGTTTTTTATATAAGCGGAGAATTCATCTCCTAGAAAGATGGGTTTAAATACCTCGTTTTTATAAATTAGTCCCCATCTTTTTTTATTTATTAATGCTTTGTACCCTAATTCAGTTTCATTAAATATAATAACATCTACTTTTTCCTTTAATTCAGGAATAAATGTAAGATCTTCCTCAAAATGTTTTTCAATTTTTGTAGATCCAATTATTCTGTTTGTTTTCTCATCTATAAAAATATAAACAGGGTGGTATTCTCCTTCGTAAATTTTTGTGAATTGTTCTTGGTAAGGAACAAATAAATCTTTTTCTAGTCCCCATTCAAAAAAAGCACCGGTATTATTTACGTCTACAGCTTTTAATACAGCAACTTCTTTTACAATACCTTTTGGTTTTAACGATGTTGCAATTAACCTGTCTTCAGAATCCTTGTAGATAAACACTGAAATTTCATCATCAATATTCCATTCTTCTGAAACGTATTTTGTTGGAATCAGTATTTCGCCTTTATCAAATCCATCAAGATATAATCCGAAATCTACTTCTTTTACTATTCTTAATGTGTTGTATTCTCCTACTCTTAAAGTTTCCATAGTTTAAAATTGCCAATTTACACCAATACTTGGTATAATAGGTAGTTGGTATATTACTTCGTTTGTAATACGCTGTATGTAAAAAATATTGTCTTCATTGTAAACATTTGTAATACTTCCAATAATTTCCATTTTGGTATTTCTCTTAAATGTTATGGTTTTAGTTACTGAAAAATCTAATCTATGAATATTAGGTAATCTTTTTGAATTTAAATCACCGTAGTAAGTTGTAAGGTTAGGGTTGTCGGTAATTACATCCGAATTAATACCATTATCGAAGTCTGATTCTCCGTAGTATGCTCTGGTTGGTGTGAATGGTAAACCTGATCCAAAATTCCATCTAAGACTGAAATCCCAGGTTGGGAATTTTTTTAGTGTGTGGTTTACTACAATATTTACATTGTGTCTTCTGTCATAAACAGGCGCATATTCTCTAACTCCATCGTATCTTGTAGAAAAGCCTAGGCTGTAGTTTCCGTATATGTACCAACTTCTATCATTGTATTTAAAACTAGCATCTAAGCCATAGGATGCTCCAGTTTCTTTTATGAAATCCTTTTTTAGTAAGTCGTTTACATTACTGTTTTCAGGAGTGTCTTCATATAGTTTATTTCTGTTGATGTTAAAAAGTTGATTATAATCCTTATAGTACCCCTCAATATTTGTACTAAACTTGTTGTTGAAGTCATATTCAAAACCACCTATATAATGTATGGCTGTTTGTAATGAGTTTTGTGTTTCTGATGTATTACGGTTTTATCTCTTCTCCAGAAAACTACCCTGACACTTACACAGATAAAAACGGTAATACATCAG
>CALTNV010000069.1 GCA_943845485.1 uncultured Flavobacteriales bacterium
ATTATTGCGTTTTTAGGTTCGGTTAAAATTCTTAATAAAGCAGCTTTATCTAACGAATCTAGATGCGTTAAAACAGGAAAACGGCCTATTAGTTCAGGAATTAATCCAAACGATTTTAGATCAGCATGACTAATATATTGTAAAATATCATCTTGATTAGCGTCTTGTACCTTACTATCGGTTTTATTAAAACCTAAACTTAAAGTATTTACCCTACGTTCAATAATTTTTTCTATACCTGAAAAAGCGCCACCAGCAATAAATAAAATATTTTTAGTATTGACTTTAACCATTTTCTGGTCAGGATGTTTTCTACCTCCTTGAGGTGGTACATTTACAACCGTACCTTCCAATAATTTTAACAAGGCTTGCTGAACACCTTCACCACTGACATCACGAGTTATAGAAGGATTATCACTTTTACGAGCAATTTTATCTAATTCATCAACAAAAATTATTCCTCTCTCAGCAGCATCTACATCGTAATCAGCTGCTTGTAAAAGCTTTGATAAAATACTTTCAACATCTTCCCCTACATATCCAGCTTCAGTAATCACTGTCGCGTCAGCTATAGCAAAAGGAACATCAAGCATTTTGGCAATGGTTTTAGCTATTAAAGTTTTACCAGTACCCGTTTTACCAACCAAAACTAAATTAGATTTTTCAATTTCTATATCGTCTTGAGATAAATCTTGTTTTAATCTTTTATAATGATTGTAAACAGCGACAGCTACGTGCTTTTTAGCATCAGCTTGACCGATGATATATTCATCTAAATGTTCTTTAATTTCAGATGGTATTAATAGTTTAAAGCTATCAATTTTTTCTTTAGCAGTATTGAAGAGTTCTTGATTTGCAATATCATTAGCCTGTACAACACAGTCATTACAAATATGACCTGTAGCACCTGCTATTAAGATATCAACTTCTTCACGTTTTCTTCCACAAAATGAACATTTTGATTCTTTTCCCATTAGATTATAATATTGTTTTGAACAATAAAATTACTAAAAACTTTAGCATGTTATTGTTAATAAGAGATAAAAAAACCTCACTGAAAAGTGAGGTTTTAAAATATGATAAAATAACAAATTACATTGCTTCAGCACCTGCAACAATTTCTAAGATTTCTCCAGTAATTGAAGCTTGACGGGCTTTGTTATAAGTTAATTTTAAATCGTTTCTTAATGCATCTGCATTATCTGTTGCTTGATGCATTGCAGTCATACGAGCACCATGTTCAGAAGCATGACTATCTAATAAAGCTTTAAACAATTGAGTTTTTAAAGATTTTGGAATAATCTCATCTAAAATACTCTCTTTATTTGGCTCATAGATATACTCAACTGAAGAATTAGCGTCAACATTTTCTGATTTTTCAATAGGTAAGAATTGTTCTACAGTGGTATCTTGTACAGCAGCGTTTTTAAACTTATTGTATACAATAACAACTTTATCCCATTTCTTTGCCTCAAACTGATCCATCACTTCTTGAGCAATTGCTGAAGTATTAGCGAAAGTTAATTCGTTAAAAATAGTGTATGGCGTATCTGAAAAACCTTCCGTGTAATTAAGATCTAATTTTTTATAAGCATCAAACATCTTTTTACCTAATGGTAAAACTTTTAAGTTTGCATTGCTATATTCAGAAATAAGTGGCTTTATACTTTTAATAACATTATTATTAAATGCACCACACAATCCTTTATTAGAACTGATAGCTATCACAAGAATATTTTTAACCTCACGTTGTTCGGAATAAACACCCTCTGCATTATCTAAAGTAGCAGAAACATTTATTAATAAATCTTGTAATTTTTCAGCATAAGGTCGCATTTGAACAATAGCATCCTGGGCTCTTTTAAGCTTTGCAGCAGAAACCATCTTCATTGCAGAAGTAATTTGCATTGTTGATGATACCGACTGGATTCTATTTCTAATTTCTTTTAAGCTTCCCATGTTATATAATTTAAAGCCTACCTGAGTAGGCTATTACATATGATTAATAAGTACTTGAAATTTCTTTAGCTACTTTGTCTAAAACAGAAGTTTGATCGCTAGTAAATTTACCTTTTGCTAAAGCATCTAATGTATCTTTATGAGACAACTCTAAAGCATCTAAATACTTCATTTCAGCTTCTTTCATCTTATCTACTGGTACATTGATAAATAAACCTTTTGTACCAACATAAATAATTGCAACTTGTTTTTCAACAGGATAAGGAGAACTTTGATTTTGCTTTAAAATCTCAACATTTCTAACCCCTTTATCGATTGTTGCTTTTGTAGCAGGATCAAGATCAGAACCAAATTTAGCAAATGCTTCTAATTCACGATATTGCGCTTGATCTAACTTTAATGTTCCAGAAACCTTTTTCATTGATTTAATTTGAGCCGAACCACCAACACGAGATACAGAAATACCTACATTAATAGCTGGACGAATACCCGCATTAAATAAATCAGACTCTAAGAAAATCTGTCCATCAGTAATCGAAATTACGTTAGTAGGAATATAAGCAGAA
>CALTNV010000070.1 GCA_943845485.1 uncultured Flavobacteriales bacterium
TTTTCACAGATTTAATGATGAAATCTTCTGGTAAAACAAATAAATCCCAAATTGACAGAATCATTAGTATTCCAGCAGCAACAATAATAGAAGCTGATATCACGAAACTCGTTTTTTTAAAAATGTTCATTATTAAGTTTATTTGTGGTAATTAATTAATTTATCTATCGGTTTTTTAACAATCAAATGTATATTCATTGAATATTCATTTGCAACTTCTTTTAAAATATCACTAAAATAATAAGCAATACTACCTACAAAAGATATTGAATATTTATGATAATCACTATACTTTATTATCTGATTTTTAAATAAACCTAAAAAACTATTATAAATCAGCTGTTTAATATTTTTATCTTGTAGGTTTTCTAACAAGAATGGAGTAAAAGAAGCCAAATACCTATTAGGTGTTTTAGATGAGTAACACTTTTTAATCAAATCATTATAAGTTAATTCATATTTTGTGTAAAACTGATTAATTAAAATACTGGGGAGCTCTTCTCTTAAAACCTTTCCTATAAGTTGTTTTCCTAAATCTACCCCTCCACCTTCATCAGCAAATAAATAACCTATAGCCGCAATATTTTCTTTAATTTCCCCTTTTTTATATAAACAAGAGTTTGATCCTGTACCTAAAATCACAACAATTTCATTTTTATTAACAGCTGTGGCTCTACAAGCTGCAAGTAAGTCATTATAAATTTTAAATTCAGCTTTTATAAAAACTTCAGACAATTCTTTTTTTATGATAAGATCAGCATCTTCTCGGCCACAACCTGAACCGTAAAAAAATATTTCGTCAATTTCTTTTATATGAGAGGAAAAAAAGTCTGACAACTCATCTTTTATCTTTTTCCAATCTTTTATATGATAAGGATTTAACCCAACAGTCTGAAAATCAAGTACTATATCCTTATCTTTTTTTAATATCCAATCGGTTTTTGTTGAACCACTTTCTGCAATTATAATCATGTTGTATAGAATGGTTATGAATAATACCACATTCATGGTATTGTAGCATCTGTTTATGATAAATAGCTTTGTAATGAATTAAATGTACAATTATTATTTAACAAAATAACATATAAAATGAAAAAGACATTTTTCAAATCAGCAGTATTATCAGCTGCATTAATTGCTTCAGTTACTTCTTGTAAAAAAGATGACAACAAAGAAGATGGAGGGTCATCTCCAGCTACACCAACACAAACCACTTATGAGTTTACAAGAGAAGGTGAAACATCTGTAAGTTATTCGGGTCAAACAACAAGGTTAGCCATGTTATCGGAAATTGTTTCTTATGTAAAAGGTCAAATAAGTGATGAAGCTGTAATAGATGCCGTAAAAGTAAAAGCAATGTATGCTGGTACTGGTTTTGAAAACACTGAATTAGATGCTTCAGGAAAACAATTAAAAAAGAAAACTTACGCTTCAGAGGTAGATTTTTTTGAAACTGCAATTGATTCTTTAGCTGCCAACTCTTTAAATTACGGTCCAGCATCTAATGGGGTTTCAGGAGTTATATCTAATAATGACGAATCAAAAAAATATCTGGTTGATGCTAATGGTGTTGAATGGATTCAAGTTTTAGAAAAAGGTTTAATGGGAGCTGTTTTTTACTACCAATCAACAGGGACTCAAATTGGTTATTTAGATAAAATAGTTAATGGTGGAATTAGTGGTGAAATTATTGATGGTAAAAACTACACAGAAATGGAACATTTTTTTGATGAAGCTTTTGGTTACTTTGGCGTATCAATAGATTTTCCCGCAACAATTCCAAGCTCATTTTGGGGAAAATACTCAGATAAACAAAACGTAGCATATGGGTCAAATTCAATTATGACAAACTTTATTAATGCCAGACAAGCAATTGTAAGCAACAATATAGCTTCAAGAGATGAAAATATAAAGCTAATTAAAGAGAAATGGGAAAAAATATCTGCAGCACAAGCATTCACTTATTTAAATGATTTCAAAACAAAAATAAATAATGGAGATAAAACAGCTTACCACTCATTAGCCGAGGCTTATACTTTTGTTTATAATTTACAGTTTTCAAATATTGATACTAGAAAATTGACAAGTACAGAAGTAATTACTTTATTAGATTTATTAAAAGAAAATAGTAAAATTAATTTTTACTACTTAAACATTACTGATGATGTTGATGTAGTCATCAATACACTTAAATCTGCTTACAATTTATAATACTGTATTCAAACTGAACAATTCATTTATTTAGCATGACAAATAGACAAATTATTTCATCCTTATTTATTTTTTTACTCATATTTATTATAAGTAGTTGTAAAGAAGATAACAATGTAGAAATTGATAATTTTAATCAAACAGAATTATTAAAAAACATTGGGGAAAATATTATTATCAATAATTATGAAACATTAAATGATGATTTTAATTCTTTAAATGAAAAGAAAAATGTTTTTTTTAGCAATCCAACAAATGAAAATTTTGATGAATTAAAAACTTCATTTATAAAATCATACAAAGATTTTCAAACTGTGAGTATGTTTGATTTTGGACCTGCAAATGAAAGTTTTTTCAGATTGAATGCAAATGCATACCCTACAGACACTATTAAAGTTAAAAATGCTTTAAACTCAGGGAATTATAATTTAAGTAACATTACTAATAATGACATGAAAGGATTATCAGCTTTAGACTATCTATTGTCTGGTGTAAAACAAAATAAAAACGAAATTATTGAGTTTTACTCAACTGACCCTAATGCTGTAAATCATCAAAAACTAATGTCCGATATTATATAGAATTGAAA
>CALTNV010000071.1 GCA_943845485.1 uncultured Flavobacteriales bacterium
CACCAGGGTTCCCTCCATAGCTTCCGTCGGGCATATTACTTGAATGTACAGCGTTTACATATTTTAATGTTCCAAATTCAAAATTATATTTACCTCCATGATTCATTGCGTGACCTTCTATATCTTTTTCGGAAAACCAATTAACAATTTCAAAATTTGAAATGATTTTAGCATTTGTATTTTTTACAATTGCCTCAACATCTAAAATATGATCTAGATGTCCGTGTGTTATTAATATATAATCAGCCTCAATAGTATTAATGTCAATATTTTTGGCTAATGGATTTCCTGTAATAAAAGGGTCTACAATTATTTTGGTGTTATTTATTTCAATAAACAAAGTAGCATGACCTAAGTATTTAATTTTCATAGTTGTTTTTTAAATAGTTGTTTTAACAATATAAATATAATTGGATAATCTTTTTTAAATTTTTATTAAAAAAAGTGTTTTTATAGTATGATATCTATTTATTTAAACCTACATTTGTTACATAATATTATTATAAAAATAGAAATGAAAAAAGGAACAGTAAAATTTTTTAATGAAACTAAAGGTTTTGGTTTTATTACTGACGAAGATACTAATGAAGAGTATTTCGTACACGTATCAGGATTAGTTGATGAAATTCGTGAAAATGACGAAGTTGAGTATGAACTATCTGAAGGAAGAAAAGGTTTAAATGCAGTGAACGTAAAAGTATTATAATAAATATATATTTTCGCTTCATAAAAGGTCTCTATTTTTATAGAGACCTTTTTTTTTGATATGATTTTAAAATAAAAATAATTTTATTTTTATTTTAAAAGTTTTTTAAAATATACTATGATATCTATTTAATTAAGCCTACATTTGTTACATAATATTATTATAAAAATAAAAATGAAAAAAGGAACAGTAAAATTTTTTAATGAAACTAAAGGTTTTGGTTTTATTACTGACGGAGATACAAATGAAGAGTATTTCGTACACGTATCAGGTTTAATTGATGAAATTCGTGAAAATGACGAAGTTGAATTCGAATTATCAGAAGGTAGAAAAGGTTTAAACGCCGTGAACGTAAAAGTATTATAATATTTATATATATTTTCACTTCAAAAAACCTCTATATGTTTATATAGAGGTTTTTTTATGCTTTTAATTTTTTTATTTAGGTATAATGATTAACTAATTATTTTATAGTGTAAAAATTTATTTCTTTTTTAATCATACCATCATTGGTCTCATATGTTATTTCAATATAGTAATGTGTATTTTTATCAAGTATATTCTTAGGAATAATTCCGATTGAGTTCCATTTAATAGGGTATACATTTTCAGATTTTGGATATACTACTATACAAGCTAATTGCTCTTCGGTAGTTTTATTTATTAAAACAACATCGATACTCTCATCTTTTATTTTAATGCTTGATGGGAGTAATATAGATACAGGGTTGCCTGCTTTTGTATCTTTACTTATAGGATGTGGTACTTCATTAAATAAATCAATTAAAAAGTCTCTTTGATTGTTTGAAGGATAGGTAATTGTTTGAAAAGATTTATTAGAAAGTTTTTTTCCAGTTATACAATCTATTAAAGTATAACTAATATTTTTTTTTGATTTTTTTTTATAAGCTACACCAACTTCAACTAAATCTGGTTGTAGTATTAAAAATCGGTGATAATATGAGTTTTCCCAATTATCAATTAAAACTGTAGGACTATATTGTAAGTTTATAACCGAATTTTTTGCAGCTATTTCTCCTTTTTTAGAATACCTTTTAAATGTTTTGTCTTCGTTATGGTATTTAGAGCCAATTAAATATGGATTGTTTTTATTAGCTTTAATATAAGAGATATGCTTATAGCAATTATTGCTTAGTTTTTTTGATAGTATTACAGTGTCTAAGCCAGCAGATTTTCTTATTTCATTTATTTTATATACGGTTTTCCATAACTCTTTGTTTTTATTAAATTTACCTGCCCATGTTATTGAGCTTAATAACATAAAATATCCAAAAAGGAGTTTAGATTTCATAATTAAATATATAGATAACTATAAAAGTAAGATAAAATATTAATTATAAGCTTTTAAAGCATTGAAAAAATTAACTAAAATTTCCTTTCCTTTAAAAGTTAATATCGATTCTGGATGGTATTGCAATCCAAATATTGGATAGTATTTGTGTTCTATTGACATAATTTCATTATTTATATCAACGCTAGTTATATTTATATTCTCGTTAAATTTTTTAGTTTCTTTCAATATCCATGAGTGATATCTTGCAACATGAAAGTGATGTTTGAAATTTCTGTAAATTGGAGATTGTTTATCAGTTAAAGATATTTGATGTTTTTCTCCGTGATAAACTTTATTTAAATTAATTAATTCCCCACCAAAAAATGTACCTATTGCTTGATGCCCAAGACAAATACCAAGAATTATTTTAGAAGAATAATATTTTTTTAAAATTTCATTCATTAAAGGCTTTTCAGAAGGTAAGCCAGGTCCAGGAGAAAAAATAATTATATCATATTTATTTAGCTCCTCTATATTTATTAAATTTGGTCTTTTAACGGTAATTGATTCATTGATAATTGATTCAATATAGTGCACTAAATTGTAAGTAAATGAATCATAATTATCAACTAAAAAAACTTTCATTTATTTATTAGTTGAATTTTCTTTCCCAAGATATCAAGGTGTTTTTTAATAAAGAAGCAATTGTCATTGGACCAACGCCTCCAGGAACAGGAGTAATAAACGAGCATTTATCTTTTACATCATTAAAATCAACATCACCTAATAATCTAAATCCAGATTTTTTTGTATTATCATCAACTCTAGTAATTCCTACATCAATGATAACAGCACCCTCTTTAATCATTGAGGCTTTAACAAATTCAGCTTTCCCTAATGCAACAATTAATATATCTGCAGTTTTAGTTATTTCACTTAGATTATTTGTTCTACTGTGTGTTAATGTTACAGTACAATTTCCTGGATACTCATTTCTACCCATTAATAAACTCATGGGAGTACCTACAATATGACTTCTACCAATTACTACACAATGTTTTCCTGATGTATTTATTTTATATCGTTCTAATAATTGAATAATACCGTATGGTGTCGCAGGTAAAAAAGTAGGGAGGTTTAGCATCATTTTACCTAAATTTTCAGGATGAAATCCATCTACATCTTTATTAGGATCTATTGCTAAAGTGATTTTAGTTTCATCAATATGTTTTGGAAGTGGTAATTGCACTATATAACCATCAATTTCATCATTATTATTTAATGCAGCTATTTCTTTTAAAAGTTTTTCTTCTGTGATATCCTCTTCAAATTTAATTAGTGAACTACTAAACCCTACGTACTGGCATGCTTTTACTTTAGCGTTTACATATGTTAAACTAGCTCCATTATTACCAACAATAATAGCAGCTAAATGAGGTTTTCTTTCAGTTTCTATTAGCTCTACGCGCGTTTTAATTTCTTCTTTAATTTCTGATGATGTTCTCTTTCCGTCTATTAATTGCATGATTGTTGAATATTATGATGTTGATAAATTTAAATTTTACATTCCTGGCATTCCGCCCATTCCTTTTAAATTTTTCATCATTCCCATCATGTTCTTTTTGTTAGACATAACTTTCATCATTTTTTTTGTGTCTTCAAATTGTTTTAACAAACGATTAACCTCTTGTATGTTAGTTCCACTACCTAATGCTATTCTTTTTCTTCTACTAGCGTTTATAACAGAAGGAGTAGCTCTTTCTTTTGGAGTCATAGAGTAAATAATAGCTTCTATTCCTTTAAAAGCATCATCTTCAATTTCCATGTTTTTAACAGCTTTTCCCATTCCTGGAATCATTCCCATTAAATCTTTAACATTTCCCATTTTTTTAATCTGATGTAATTGACTTAAGAAGTCGTTAAAATCAAATTGGTTTTTTGCAATTTTTTTATGAAGTTTTTTTGCTTCTTTTTCGTCAAACTGCTCTTGTGCTTTTTCTACTAAAGTTACAACATCTCCCATTCCAAGAATACGATCTGCCATACGCTTAGGATAAAAAATATCTAAAGCATCCATTTTTTCTCCTGTACCTACAAACTTTATAGGCTTGTTTACTACAGATTTTATAGAAAGTGCAGCTCCACCCCTTGTGTCTCCATCAAGTTTGGTTAATATAACTCCATTAAAATCTAATTTATCATTAAATTCTTTTGCTGTATTTACTGCATCTTGACCAGTCATTGAATCAACAACAAACAATATTTCTTGAGGTTTTACAGTATTTTTAATTTCTGTAATCTCATTCATCATCGCCTCATCAATAGCTAAACGTCCAGCCGTATCAATAATAACTACATTAAATCCATTAGATTTAGCATATAAAACTGCATCTTGTGCAATTTTAACAGGATTTTTTTCTTCTTTATTTGAGTATACCTCAATGTTTAGTTGCTCGCCTAAAACGTGAAGTTGATCAATTGCTGCTGGTCTGTATACATCTGCTGCAACTAATAAAGGTTTTTTTCCTTTTTTTGTTTTAACAAAGTTTGCTAATTTTCCAGAGTGAGTTGTTTTACCAGAACCTTGTAATCCTGCCATTAAAATAATCGCTGGATTCCCAGTTAAACTTAATACTTCCTCCTCATTACCCATCAATTCCACTAATTGCTCGTGAGCAACCTTAATTAATAATTGACTTGGAGATATAGAGGTTAATACACCTTGACCTAATGCTTTATCCTTAACTTTATTAGCAAATTCTTTAGCTGTTTTAAAATTAACATCAGCATCTAAAAGAGCTCTTCTTACTTCTTTTAGAGATTCAGCTACGTTAATTTCAGTAATTTGTCCTTGTCCTTTAATTACTTTAAAGGCTCTATCGAATTTCTCTGTTAAATTTTCGAACATCGTATATATGCGTATTAGTATGAAGTTTAGATAATTTACAAATTTAAAAAACTTTAGCTACTTATTAAACCTATTTAGTAGTTTTTATGTCATGTCAAAAGCTGTGATGAATTTTGTTGCTTTTGATAATTTTTCTTTTTCTCTTTCCGAGAGATGAAGTCCTTTACAAATCATTTTTGCTACAGGAGGATTTTGAATTTTACTAATGAATCCACCTTTTTTAAGATTTTTAAGACTTATATATAATTCATCCTTGGTATCAAGCCAATAAAAAGCCATGTTTTCTTCAAATAAAGCTAATACACTTTCCATTAGTTTCAATAAAACATCTTCTCTTCCTTCTTTACAATAAAAATGATCAAACGAAACAAAATTCATTTCTTCCTTTTTAAACAATTTTTTAAAAAGTGGGAGTTTTGGAAATATTTTTAACATAAAAAAACCTTGTAATCCAGGGAAATTAATTAATTTCCAATCAACCTTATTTCCTTGAAGTCCAGCAATTATTTCATCGTCTTCTTTCCAAACAAAATATTTAAAGGGATTCATTAAATGATCTAATGTTAATAAACACTTATTTTTGTTATAGTTTAACAGTAGTTCTTTAATAGCTTCTTTTTCGTGATTTGGAACTATTTCTACTTGTTTGTAGTTTTTTGGATGGAATCTTGAAAATAAGTTGGTTTTTACCTCTCCAAAGTCTAAGCATCCACTGTTTAATGCAGTTCTCATTGATGCTTCATTGTTACTTTCAATATATGAATGCATCAATGCTGGTTGACTTATAGTTTCATGATAATACTTATCTGTTTCAGTTGCTAGTTTTTTTCCAAGTCCAAGTCCTTTATTTTTAACAGAGAAAAACCTAGCATATAATCCTAAATACTTTTTTTTATCAAAAAAGAAGTCTCTTTTTAAAAAAGTTATATTTCCCAACAACTTGTTATCTTCAGAATAATAACAGCAGTAATCTGCCTTTTTTATTTGAGAAATTCTTAATGTAGTATTCTTATGTTGGTATTGTAATTTACCTTCTTTTCCATAAGTTGTTTTACGTAAAAGATCTTTAATTTCTTTATCAGCTTTTGTTAATACTCTAAATTCTATATTTTCCATAAAACCAAAAAAACATTTAGTGAAGACGTTTTAGCAAATGTATTAATTAAGTTTATTTTTATTGAAACTTATATTTTTTTTATCCGTAAATTATTTGAGACCTAAATTAACTTCATATATGGAAATTGTTATTGCTTCAGATATAGAATTAGCATCAAGTAAAGTAAGTAGGATAGCTGATAAAAGAATTACACAACTAATAGGAGCATTTCCTCATATTAGTGATATTAAATTTTATATAGGAAAAGAGGGTAGAGAATTTTATTATGAACTTACCATAAAAATAAAAGAAGAGTCTATTTATTTCAAAAAATATTTCACCAATTTAAAGTTTGAGCTTATTCAGGGAATCCAAGAAATTTATGATGAATTATATATAAGGTATGAGGTTAAAAAAAATGAAAGATATTATAAACCTATACATTTGATTTGTATTGTTGAAGAAAATAAAAAATTAGCAATCAAATTAACTGATGATTTAAAACACACTTTTAATACTCAAATTATTGTGTTTTCATCACCTTTAGAATGTTATTATAAATTAAAGTACTATAAACCAGATTTAATTATTATGGATTATGACTTTAAAGAATTTCCTAAGAATAAAATTTTGTTTGAAAATGGCTTGTCAGCAATGAAAGCGATAAAAAGGGATTATAAAGATCAACTTTTTTTACTGATGGTGAATGATAATAATGTTGTTTTAAATCATCAACATTTAGTTTGCATTTCTAAGGACAATAAATCAATGGAAAACTTACCATTGATTATTAAAGAAATGGTTCCTAACCTACCTTTAAATCCATCTTAGTTTAAAGATTGGTTAGGAATTTTAATCTTTAACTTTCTATTACACAAGGGTAATTAAACAAGCAGTTTTGTTTAATTTCATTGGTGATGTTTTTAGGAACCATTAATTCCCAATCTGACATCTCTCCCTTTTTTATCATTTTTAATACGTTATCTGAAAAAATATTTAACAAAGATGTGTTAACCCCTTTTATATCTTCAAGTCTATTATTTTCAATCATATGAGAATACAAACCTTGCATTTTTTCTGGGACTGCGAAATTTTCTAAAGTATAAAGATCTTTTGTACCATAAATATGAGCTGGGTAAACTAACATTTTTACATTGTTACCAAAACCTACACCAAAAGCCTCAAAAATACCACCAGATAAATTTGTGTAGTATTTTTCTTCAAATATTGTTTGTAGACTGTAAATACCTAAAATAACACCAATTTTTCTACCTTTTGTAAACCCAGATAAATAACTTACTACTTTATAAAACTTTTGATAGTTAGATATCATAACAGTATGGCCTATTGAGCCTAATAAACTTACTCTATCTAAAAAATCTTGATCGTTAATTTCTCCATCTTGCTTTAAATCTTTAAGAGTTAATTCAAACAATACGGAAATATTATCTTCATTAACATCTTCTTCTTTTTTAAACTGATTTAATCCAGTTTCTAGCATGTCAATATTAACTAATGTTGGTGGTCTAAACCTACCTCTTAATAGAAGTATATTTTTTTTGTAAAGTGCCTCAGAAGGTTGTAAAATTTTACCAGATGGATGGAAAACAGTGGCGTCAGTAAAACCGAATTTTACTAATTTTAAACTCATCAACCTGTTATCAACATTTTCAAAATCAGGGCCTGTTAGTCTAAACATATCAATTTCAACTCTTTCTCTAGAAAGTCTGTCAAAAATGTTTAAAAGTAGTTGCTCAGGGTTATCTGCATTATAAAAACAACTATGAATTAAGTTTACACCTAAAATTCCTAAAGCATCATGTTGAAGCCTGTTATTAGGGTCATGCATTTTAATATGCAAAATACATTCATTAGGCTCAGAGTTAGGAGTTAATTGAAATTTTAATCCTATCCATCCTTGACCTTGGTTTGTTTTATGATAATTTAAAGCTTCAACAGTATTAGCAAATGCAAAAAACTTTGTATCATCAGCTCTGTGAGATAGTTCATGAGTAATTTGACTATACTCTTTATTTAGCATTGTAATTAGTCTCTCTTCGCAAACATATCTTTTAGCTTTTCCATATATAGAGTCACTAATTTTCATGTCATATGCAGACATTGTATATGCTATTGTTCCAGAAGATCCACCTGCTCTAAAAAAATTTGCAGCAACTTCTTGTCCTGCACCAATTTCTGAAAAGCTCCCAT
>CALTNV010000072.1 GCA_943845485.1 uncultured Flavobacteriales bacterium
GGCTGGAGACTTACAATATGATTATCAAAAACTTAGCCAAGCATCTGAAGATTTATTGGAGGAGTTTAAAGCACAAGCAGGAGATAAAATTAAGTTTGTATTTGTTGATCCAAATGAAATAGAAAATAAAGGTGAGCGAGAAGAATTATACAAAGAACTAACAGAAATAGGATTAAAATACAATGCAATCAAGTACGAAGATGAGGGAACAATAAAAGAACAAATAATATTTCCAGGGGCTTTAGTTTATTATAACAATAAAGTTCTTCCTTTATCTTTTATGAAAAGTCAGATGTATACATCTCCTTCTCCAATAGCTATTCAAAATGCAATAAATAACTTAGAGTATGAATTCTCTAAGGTAATAAAAAAACAACTCCAAATAGTAAAACCAAGAATAGCTTTTACTACTGGACACGGAGAGCTTAGTGATGCTGAAACATTTGACATATCTAAAGCCTTATCGGAGTTTTATATTATAGATACTTTTAATATCAAAGCTTCTCATACAGAATTAATTGATTCGAGAATATATGATGCATGGATAATTGCAAAACCAACAGAAAAATTTAATGAACAAGAGAAATTTGTCATTGATCAATTTATTATGAAAGGAGGAAAAACTCTTTGGTTAATTGATCCAATAGAAGTTTCAGAGGACAGCTTAATGAAAAATGGATTTAGTTGGGGTTTAGATAGAGATTTAAATATTAAAGATATTTTATTTAAATATGGTGCTAGAATCAATAACAACTTAGTTTTAGATCAGTTTGCTGCTAAAATACCGTTAAATGACGGAATGGTAAATGGAAGACCAAATTTCAAATTGTCTACCTGGAATTTTTTCCCTACAGTATTTGCTCAAAATTCACATCCAATTACTAATAATATTGATCCAGTTTTATTAAGATATGCAAGTAGTATTGATTTTGTTGGAGATACCTCAAAAGTTTACATCACTCCTATTTTATCATCATCAGATAAAACTGTAATAAGAAATGCGCCTGTTAGAGTAGCTTTAAATATTACAGATGTTAAACCTTCATTTGCAGGAAGACTAAATAAACCTTATACTAATTTAGGAGTTTTACTTGAGGGAGAGTTTGAAAGTGCTTTTAAAGGACGTGTTCCTGCTAATATTAATAATTTACCAGAGTTTAAATATCAAGAAAACATCAAAAACAATAAAATGATTATAATTGGAGATGGTGATGTGATAAAAAATGACTTTAACAAAAATACTGGTAAAATATCAAAATTAGGATATTATAAATATACTAATATGCTATATGGTAATAGAGAGTTTTTACAAAATGCTATTGATTATTTATTAGATGATAATAGCTTGTTAAGTTTAAGATCAAGAACTATAACTCTTAGAAAATTAGACACTGATAAAGCCTCTAATGAAAAGTTATTTTGGCAAACAATTAATATTTTACTCCCAATACTTCTTATTTTTATCTTAGGGGTGATTTATAGTTTATACAGAAAATTCAAATACACTAAATAATCAAATATGAATAAAGGTTTAAAAATATTAATTGTTGTTTTAATTGTTCTTTCTGGATATACTGGATGGGAATTTTATAAAAAAAATAAACCTCAAATTCCATTAAATGAATTTTCCATAGACAATACAGATGATATAGATCAAATATTTTTAGCTGATAGAATGGGAAATACCATTGATTTAAAAAAAAATAATAATCAGTGGATACTTTCCGATTCGCTTGAAGCTTCAGAACCAAGAGTAGCTTTTTTACTTGAATTATTTAAAAAAATTGAAGTAAGAAACCCTGTTCCTGAATCAGAAAAAGAAAATATTTTAAAATCAATGGCTGCTAGCAATACAAAATGTGAAATTTATATTAATGGTAACTTAACAAAGACATATTATGTAGGTCCAGCAGCAAGTGATAATTACGGAACTTATATGCTATTAGAAACTCCTTATGACGGTATATCATCAGAGCCATTTATTGTTCAAATACCAGGTTTTAGAGGTGCTCCTGGTAGTAGGTTTTTTACTAATTTTAATGATTGGAGAAGTCAAAAAATATATAAATATCATCCTAATGAAATCAAAAAAATAACGATAAACAACTTTGAAAACATTAATGAATCTTTTAGTATTGAATATGGTAAACAAAATGAAATTAAACTATACAATTATAAAAATGAAGAAATTAAAATGTTTGATTCAATAAAAGTTAAAAATTACATATTGAATTATAAGTTTGTAAACCATAATCAAATTGAAGAAGAAATTACCAATAGTCAAAAAAATCATACCATTAATGATTTAAAGTTTTTTGAAGTTAATGTTGAAGATAAAAAGAATGTAAAAAGTAATATAGAAATGTATTATAAAGAATTAGAAAATCCATTTATTAATGATTATGGAGACACTACATACTATGATATTGATCATTTTTATGGAAGAGTAAACAATAAAGATTTTGTTAAAATGCAATACTTCCATATGGATAGAATTATTAAACCACTATCCTACTTTTTAAAATAATAATAAACATATACAGGCAAAAAAAAGCGTTTCTTAAATATTTAAGAAACGCTTTTTTTATCTAAATAATATCCTACTTCCCTTTATCTGATAAAGTTAAAGGACCATTTATATCCTTAGGTGATTTTACCTTTTGTTTTAATAATGCAGCCTCTATAACTTCAGACACTTCATTAACATAATGAAATGTTACACCTTTCACATATTCAGGCTTAAAATCTTCTACATCTTTACGGTTAGATTCACACATAATTATATCAGTAATATTAGCTCTTTTAGCTGCTAAAACTTTTTCTTTAATACCTCCTACTGGTAATACTTTTCCTCTTAAAGTAATTTCACCAGTCATTGCTAAGTTTTTCTTTATTTTGCGTTGAGTAAATAAAGACACTAAAGCAGTAATCATGGTAATACCTGCCGAGGGCCCATCTTTAGGAGTAGCTCCTTCAGGTACGTGAATATGAATATCCCACTTATCAAATACCCTATAATCAATACCAAAGTTATCCGCATTAGCTTTTAAACATTGTAAAGCTATCGTTGCGCTCTCCTTCATTACATTTCCAAGGTTACCGGTTAATGTTAATTTTCCAGTACCTCTGTTTAGTGATGATTCTATAAACAAAATATCCCCCCCCACAGAAGTCCAAGCTAATCCAGTTACAACTCCTGCATGATTATTATCTATAGCTTTATCTCTTGCATGAGATGGACCATAAATATCCTTTAATTCTTTAATATCAATTTTAGGTAAAAACTCTTCATCCATAGCAACTTGCTTAGCTCTATGTCTAATAAGTTTAGCCATTTTTTGTTTTAAGTTTCTTACCCCTGATTCTCTAGTATACTCTTCAATAATTTTTTCAATCACTGATTTTGAAACAGATATATCTGATTTTTTAATTCCATGATCTTTAATTAAACCAGGTAAAAGATGTTTTTTTGCAATTTCTGTCTTCTCTTCTACTGTATAACCGGTAATATCAATAATTTCCATTCTATCTCTAAGTGCCGGCTGAATAGTGCTTAAATTATTAGCAGTAGCAACAAACATTACTTTTGACAAATCATAATCTAACTCAACGTAATTATCAGCAAAAGTTCCATTTTGTTCAGGGTCTAAAACCTCCAACAAGGCCGAAGAAGGGTCACCTTGACCATCACGAGCTAATTTATCAATTTCGTCAAGAATAAATACAGGATTAGATTTCCCTGCCTTTTTAATATGTTGAATTACTCTACCTGGCATTGCACCAATGTATGTTTTTCTATGCCCTCTTATTTCTGCTTCGTCACGCATTCCTCCTAAAGACATACGAACATACTCTCTACCAATACTTTCTGCAATAGATTTCCCTAAAGATGTTTTACCAACTCCTGGAGGTCCATACAAACATAAAATAGGAGCTTTTAAATCACCTTTTAATTTTAATACTGCTAAATATTCTAGAATACGTTCTTTAACTTTTTCCATTCCGTAATGATCACGGTCTAGTATTTTCTTAGCTCTTTTTAAATCAAAATTATCTTTTGAATATTCTTCCCAAGGAAGATTTAAAAGTAATTGACAATAATTTAATTGGACTGAATACTCAGCTCCTTGAGGATTCATTCTTGCTAATTTAGCAACTTCTTTTTTAAATGCTTTACCAACTTTTTTAGCCCATTTTTTCCCTTTAGCTTTTTCATTTAAATCATCCACATCATTATCAGAAGGGCTATCTCCTAATTCATCGCGAATGGTTTTAATTTGTTGTTGCAGAAAATAATCTCTTTGTTGTTTATCTAAATCTGTTTTAACTTTTGATTGAATATCATTTTTTATTTCAAGTAATTGATGCTCTTTAGTAAGAGATTCAAGTAATTGACTAGAAACTTCTTCAAAAGTTTTTTGTTCTAATATTTTTTGTTTGGCCTCTACAGTTGCATTTAAGTTATTAGCAATAAAATTCATTAAAAACATTGGGCTTTCAATGTTTTTGAGGGCAAAGGAAGCTTCCGTTGGTATATTTGGAGTTTGTTCAATAATTTGAAGGGCCAAATCTTTTACAGAAGAAACTAAAGCTTCAACCATTGTATCGTTAGGTAATTTACTTTTCCCAACTAATGGTTCACATAAACCTTTTAAATATGGTTTTTCCTCAATGATTTCATTTAATACAAAACGTCTTTTACCTTGAATGATAATGGTAATATTACCATCAGGCATTTTTAATAATTTAATAATTTTTGCACTGGTACCTACCGTAAAAAGGTCATCTTTTGTAGGGCTTTCTACATCACTATTTTTTTGAGAAATTACACCTATCGGTTGCTTAGCTTCATAAGCTTCTTCAACTAATTTAATAGATTTATCTCTCCCAACAGTAATAGGGATAACAACACCAGGGAATAAAACTGTATTTCTTAAAGTTAGGATAGGTAATGAATCTGGTAAAGCTTCATTATTCATCTTCTCTTCTTCTTCTGGGGTAATAATTGGTATATATTCTGCGTCTTTTTCTATCATAACTATAATTTCATTTAATACCTAGTCAAATTGTCATTATTAAAGCAATTAATCTAGATTAATTATTTTGTCAATTTATATGCCAAAAAATGATTTAAGACAATTTGTGCTATAATGTCTTAATGTGTTTAGCATAATGTTGAACATACGTTAAAATGTCACGTTTATTTACACTTAAACTAATGTTTCTTCTATCCATCATTTTTTCGGCAGCCTCAAAAACTTTTTCTAGCTTATTGTCTGTAAAACCTGTTGATCCTCCCCATGAAAAAGATGGAATAAACTTACTAGGGAAATCGCCACCAAAAATATTAGAAGCTACACCAACAACGGTTCCTGTATTTAACATTGTGTTAATACCTGTTTTAGAAAAATCTCCCATAATTAAACCTAAAAATTGTAATCCAGTTTCAACAAATCCTTCAGTTTTATAATTCCAAGCTCTAATGTTACTGTAATTATTTTTAAGGTTTGAATTATTAGTGTCTGCACCCAAATTACACCATTCACCTATCACTGAATTACCTAGAAAACCATCATGTCCCTTATTAGAGTAAGCAATCATAATTGAGTTAGAAACCTCTCCTCCAACTTTACAGTAAGGACCTATTGTAGTTGCGCCATAAATTTTAGTTCCCATTTTTACACCTGCATGATCATTTAAAACAAAAGGGCCTCTAATCAAAGCTCCTTCCATAATTTCAGTATCTTTACCAATGTAAATAGGACCCGTCTCAGAATTTAATATTGCACAATTTACTTTAGCACCTTTTTCAACAAATATTTGATTGCCAAGTATGGTATTGGTTGAGTTAATTTGCTCACTTTGTTTATCTGAAGTGTACCATTCAAAATCGGATTTAATAGCAATTTCATTTTTCGAAAATAAATCCCAATGAAATGAAAAGAGAACAACATCTTTAATTTCTTTCCTTTCAATATTTGGTAATAAAGAGATATCTGATAGTTGGTTTCTAGATAAAATTTCATCTGATTTTAAAGCGATGATTTTATCGTCAAATATTAATGCTTGGTTAAATGTTAAATTTTGAATATTAT
The DNA here is from genome assembly GCA_943845485.1 of uncultured Flavobacteriales bacterium. Next base: position 6,096 of record CALTNV010000072.1, read on the forward strand.
CAACTAATTCTTTTGTTAATAAAACACTTGCATTAATAAACAAGTTAGCTTTTGTATAACTATATTCTTTGTTTAAATAATCTTCTGTTAAAAAGTTAACCTGATCATTTAACATTAATTCTGCTCTCTGTTTAAAAGTAAACATACCAACCCTTAATAAAGATATTGGTTTTGTAAATGTTAAAGGAAGTAGATTTTTATAATCAGTAAAAGTATCAAATAAAGTAATCATAAGTAAAAAGTATAAAAACAACTAAAGGGCATTGAAAAATGCCCTTTAGTTAATATGATAAATATAAAAATTAATTTATAATTATTTTTTCTTTTGCTTTGCCAATCTGTTTTTGTACTTATCAATACGTCCTGCAATATCAATAAAACTAACTTTACCAGTATAGAAAGGGTGAGATAATGAAGAAATTTCTAACTTAATCAATGGGTACTCATTTCCATCTTCATAAGTAACAGTGTCCTTAGTAGGAGCAGTTGATCTTGAAAGAAATGAATCTCCAGTAGTCATATCTTTGAATACTACTGTTCTATAATTCTCTGGGTGAATATCTTTTTTCATCTTAATGTATATTTTCTAAAAACTTAAATTCTATAATAACTTTCGAGGTGCAAATTTAATGAAATAAAACAACAAACAAAATATTTTAAGCTAATTAATTAAATAATTTTTAAAAAAACTCGTTGATAATGTTAAATACTTATTTTTACAAAAGTAAATGTAAAAAATTAAGCTTTACCTACCAATGAAAACCAAACATATTTACATTATATTGATAATTATAAGCTCTATATATAGTGTTGGCTGTAGAAAAAAAAACAATCTATTAACAGAGAACAATATCCAATTAAAATTTAGTGTAGATACACTTTTATTTGATACTATATTTCCTACAATATCAAGCGTTACAAAAAGATTTACGGTACATAACACCTACAAAAACCCCATTAAAATTAGCAATACTTTTTTGGCAGGAGGCAATCAATCTCCTTTTAAAATTAATGTTGATGGGCAAGCAGGAGACGAAATAACAGATATCACCATTCAGGCCGAAGATAGTATATTCATTTTTGCAGAAGTTACTTTAGATCAAACAAATCAAAATAATCCTTTTATTGTTCAAGATAGTATTGGCTTTATTATTAACGGAAGTAAGCAATACATGCAATTAGTTGTTTGGGGACAAGATGCTTATTTTTATCAAAATGAAATTATTTCAGGGGTTTTACCTACAGACAAGCCTCATGTTATATATGGATTAGCCGCTGTTGGTTTTCCTGGAGTAGATAGCAATTTAACGTTAACAATACCTGAAAATGCTAAATTTTACCTGTATAATAATGCTAGTTTGTTAGTTTACAAAAGTACTTTAAACATTAACGGAACAATAGATAATCCGGTAACTTTTAACTCAACAAGAAACAAAGGTTATTATGAAAATATATCAGGACAATATGCTGGAATTAGACTTATTTCAAGCAACAACAGCACCATTAATTATGCAGAAATAAAAAATGCGAACATAGGCATACAAATAGATACATTATTTAATTCAGGAACTCCCAGTTTAACACTTACAAATACAACCATCTATAATTCCTTCATAGCAAATATATACGCTAATTCAGGCGCATATACAATTGCAAAAAACTGTGTTTTTGGAAATTCAGAAGGCTACTCTGGAGCTTTTTTAAATGGCGGAACCTACAACTTTAACAATTGCACCTTTGCCAATTACAACTATTCTAAAACATCCCCTACAATAATTATAAAAAATTATTTTTCTGATGGTTTTACCACCTATGTACGACCAATAGAAAATAGTGTTTTTAGCAACTGTGTTTTTGATGGTGTATATGATGATGAATTTGATTTAGATATTGATGAAAGTACAAGTATTTCTTTAAACATCAACTACAGCAGTATCAAGTCTACTTTAGAGTTACCTCCTGTTTACTTCACTAATGTTTACATAAACTTACTATGTAGCTTTGTTGATCCTGAAAATTATGATTATAACTTAAACAGTAATTCTGAAATTATTGACAAAGGAAATGTTGCTACAGCAGAACCTTTTGATATTAACAACACAAGCAGAGGAGCTTCGCCTGACTTAGGCGCATACGAGTACAACTAATAAAAGTATTCTTAAATATACAATAAATGAGCATACATCAATTGTTAATACTACATCATATACCAAATCCGAAATGATTACTTACAAAATGTAGCAATGGAAATTTAAAACATAAAAAAATGCGAAAACTAATAAGTTTTCGCATTTTTTTATTCTTTTGATATGATAAAAAAAAACTTCCTTATGACTAAGAAAGTTTTTGAGCCGATAGAGGGACTCGAACCCACGACCTGCTGATTACAAATCAGCTGCTCTAGCC
>CALTNV010000073.1 GCA_943845485.1 uncultured Flavobacteriales bacterium
GTATACAAGGAAGTGGTCAAATTAATAATACCACGAATCGTGATACAGACGGATACCTCTATTCTAGGTTAAAATTTTCAAAAGAAATATCAACTATATTTGAAGAAGAAAATTTAAACTATGATTTCGTTTACATCGCTCCAACATATGCTTGGATTGATGCAAATGTCGGTTACGGATCTGATGGGATTCATCCTAACAGCGCTGGTTTTCGTCAAATAGCGGATTGTTTATATCCAATATTTTGGGATATTTTTAATCGATAGAATATCTAGACGCTTGCGTCGGGTTGTAGCGTAAAGATTTGTGATTTTGGATTTATGGGTGTGTATATTCCTAAAAGGAATAATAAGAGTTTATTGCTGTATCACTTGGTTTGTCCAATTAAGTCTATGAGAAAAGTTCTGAGTGATGAAGTTTCTAAAACCTTTCGAGATGTATGTTTATTAATATCACAGCGCTTCGAGATTCATTTTTTGGAGATTGGATGTTAAAAAGATCACATACATTTTTTGATTAAAAGTGTTCCAAAGTTATCAAAATAAAAATAGTGAACATTGTAAAAAGCTTGACTGCTCTTGAGATTTTTAGTTTTTATCCCGAGTTAAAGAGGTTTTTATTGGGCGTCAAATTTTGGAAAAGTGGTTATTAAACAAATATTGTTGTTTAATATGTAAATGAAGAAGTTATAAATATGTTCAAGTTCGAGACAAATGTTATTATTATCAAAAGATACACAAGTCATCGCTTAAATTGTTTTGATTCTTCATATCTTTGGATTTAGGTAGTTCATTTTCAGTATTTCTTAAAATAAGGCATACAAAAAATGAAAGCTGTTCTCCTTCATTGTTAAATATTTCTTTCGATTTTCTAAAAATCTCAATAATTTAATACAGTTAAAAAGATGGATTTAACATATTTTAGAAACGTCTAATACATATAAATACAATGCTATTATTAGTGAATTAGGAAAAGTATTTGGATTGCATTATGAAGAAATTGCCAAACTAAGTAAAACAAATAAAAAAAATATTTCTTAAAACTGATAAAATGCCCCAAAATAAGGAGTTACAGCAAGAGAACAACAACTTTGAAAAAGGTTGCCTCAAAATTGAACACTCAATTATAGTGTACTAATCAAAATACAATTAAATAAAAAACAGAAATAAATGGAGAAAAATTTATTACTTATTTCAATTGCTATTAATTTTGTATTCCTTCTTTTTGGCGGATATATAATTCACAAAAAAGGTGGTTTTGTATACTTAAAAAGTAAATTTAACACACAAAATGACTATGATGCTTTTTATTATGCTAAAAAAAGTATTTTTGAAATTATGCCAAACGACACAAGTGAAATAATCTTTTTAGGAGACAGTAACATAGATTTTTGTAATTGGCATGAATTATTAGGAAAGTCCAACATTAAGAATCGTGGTATAGGAGGAGACATTATTAATGGTGTTATTCACAGACTAGAAGAAATAGTTGAATCTAAGCCTAAAAAAATATTTTTAATGATTGGAACGAATGATTTAGGTAAAAAGATAAGTGTTGATAAAATCCTTTCTGAATATGAAAAATTGGTTAACTTAATTTTAGATAAGACACCTGATACTGATTTATATCTTCATAGTTTATTGCCAACAAAAAACAACCCAATCAGAAAAAATATTGATATCATTGAAGTAAATAAAGGAATTATTCAGATTACTAATAGTTATTCATTAACTTACGTTAATCTATTTGATTTATTTAAAACAGATACCAATGAACTAAATATGGAATTATCATATGATGGACTTCATTTAAATGGCAAAGGATATTTGATCTGGAAAAACGAGATAATAAAATATGTGGACAATTAATATACAAATACCAAGGTACTTAAAAAAAAAACACCTATCTTTTTCTAAAAGTTACCATACTTTTCATCAAAACTTACGTAAGTTTTTATAAAAAAGCACCTTACTTTTTTAGCTAAAAATCAATTAGTAGCTTCTAGTATCAATTTTGATGCAAAAAACACTTCAAAATTCCTGTTAGTTAAACTCCTTGTTGTTCAATTTTTTCTCTTTATAAAAATACAATCTATTTCCATTTTTAGAATGTGGATTTAAATTTTTTCTAATAACTTAGAGTAAATAGCTGTATAAATCAATTCAATTCACAGCGAATTAAAACAAAAAATCAACCAAGTCACCACCATTTTCAATATCAATTTTTTCTAACAAATTACTACAAGAAATTTTAAAGCCTTTTTTATTTAAAAGTTCTGTGGTTTCTGTCCATTTTTGATATTCAGTTTTATCAGGATAAGCAATAATTGTATAGTCTTTTATGGGGTTTAACATTTCTTGTTTAAAACCTGTTTTGCTTCCTGTAGCCAGCCATAAAAAATTAGGTATTACAATACTCATTATAATTGCAGTTTTTTCTGATTCAACAATACAAATTGTATCTCCTTTTGTAATACGAATCAAGTTATGTAAGCCAAATAAACATTGTTGTAATACAAAATTGTTTAATTTTAGTTGTTTATGCATCCAACTCACATGATTAAAAGGTTTTTTAACCCTTTTACCTGTATTACAATTGTATAACATAATCTTACCGCCATGTATTGCATTTTTAGCATCTATTTGCCAAAATATTGTGGCATTATGCCAATAGTTTGAAGTACAAATGTGATACTTATTTATGGCTTGTAGTACATTTTGTCTTTCAAAATGCCTTAATAAATAGGTTATTAAGTTACTTTGTTGTTTTGTATTACAAAATTTTTGCAAAACGATAGTATTGTGATACGTTGGTTGTATTACTTCTGTGATACAATTTTCAATATTTGTAATACAATTGGATGCAGGTTTTTTAAAGTAACCACATTTACTTTCTCTATCACATCTTCCATCAGTAGGATTTAAATAATGATTAGTTTCATTGTCAATAAATTTTACAAATGTTTTCTTATTGCAATTCGGGCAGATAAACTTTCTGCTTGATCTATCTAAACTGTATTTATAACTATGGTTCATTTTATTAAATTCGTACCATTCGTACTTATTTTTAGGTACGAATGGTACGATTATGTTTTTTTAATTTTTCTTATATGATTTTCTAATAAATAACGTAACCCATCTTCTTTGGTAAAATCTGGCAACTCATATTTCTTTTTCAATTTTAGTTCACTTTTCTTTATATCGCTTCTTAGCATATCAGATAGCTTGATAAACTCTTCTTTAGAAAGAGCTTTTGCTATTTTGTATATGTCTGAAGCAACCATCTATCTTAGATATTTAGTTTTTTTCTTCTTCTTCTAATTGCTCCCTCAGATAAACCTAATCGATCAGCAATCTTAACATTTGATAATCCTTCGGAGACTAAAAAAGCTATTTGTTCATTTCTTTCCTCTGAACTAGAAGAATCA
>CALTNV010000074.1 GCA_943845485.1 uncultured Flavobacteriales bacterium
GATTTTAAAATGCTCTTGTTTTTTTATTTCTTCATGATTAAAGTTTTCATATTCCTTTTTGGTGAAATATTGGCTATGGCTATCATTCAGTTTATTTAATAATTGGTTTACAGTAGTTTTAATATTTTTAATCTTTTTAAAACTTTTTAAAGTTCCTTTTTTTGTTGTTTTCCAATCTATACTTGAGCTTTTAACTGAATAAGTTTGTACGGTATCAATTATATTATTTAATAATATTCTATTGCTTTGAGCCCAAGAAATTTGGTTTATAAATACCAGAGAAATTATAAGTAGTATATTTTTCATCTTTTATTTTTTAACTTCAATTTCTACTTCAAGTCCTATTCCCATAATGGGTGGAAATTTTTCTAAATTTTGATCATCTTTCTTTTTATAATAAACATGTTTTGAACAAACTAAACAGCTATGAATATAAATATCTTGAGGTTCTTTACTCTTTTTTGTTTCTATAAAACTAATTGTAACAATAAAATCTTTTTTGATATGAATATTTTCATTATTTAAGTTTAATTCTAAAACATTTCCTTTGTCGGTTTGTTTTTCACTAAATAGATAACATTCTTTTTGGTAGAATGGTTTTGAATCTGGGGTGTCATTATTCATATTGTAAATAGAAATATAAATAGGAATTGAATCTTTAGAAATTGATGAGCTGTAATTAAACTTTATTTTTTTTAGTTTACCTTTTTTATTTTTTGAGTAATTAAATTTTCTACCTATTTCTTCTTTGTAGTTAAAGTTTGAGTCTATTGTTAGGTTGTAAACCATTTGATGATTACCCTTATTTCCTTTTTTTATTATTTTTGTTTTTCCAAGGTAGGTATCTTCAACAACCATTTGTTCTAAAATATTTTCCTCTTCAACTAAACTTATAGGGCTATTTAAATTTAAATATTGTAAATGTTCAACTTGGAATAAGAGTGTTTGATAATTTGTATGACTTATCTTTATAGTATCAGTTTCGTTAAGGTTTGATATGTCTAAATTAAAAACACCATTACTATCTGTTACAGCAAATCTATTTTTATTCATTACTGTAATATGAGTACCTGATAAAGGTTTTAGGGTATTATTGGCTACAACATTCCAGGTTAGTATTTGTTGATTTTGTTCTTGAGCATTTATTGAACAAATTGTAGTGATAGTAATATAAAGTAAAGTGAATAAATTTTTCAAAATTTTAAAATTTAGGATGATTTGTAATCATGTTTTTTTGTTCAGAAGTTGTATGACTCCAAATTTGTGCATTATGATTATTAATGTAGATATATGTTACCTCTGGATGATTTAAACCGTAATAATTATCAAGTTGTGCAATTAGTTTTTTTGAGGGTCTAATCATAAAAGAATTCCAAAAAATGACAGCGTAGTAATTTGTCTTGGGTAATTGCGATAAAGTAATATCTTGTTTTAATGATTTTAAAATTAACTCTAAATTAAACTGATGCGTGTTTAATTGCTTATTTTTAGTTTTTGGAGGAAAGGTTTCTAAACATTTTTCATAATTCCAGTCAATAGGTAAAATTTCAATATAACAATTTACCAGTTTAAAAATTTCGTCTCCTTTTTTGTCAAAAAGTCTAAACTGTACTGCTTGAACATCATCGTTAGCTACTTTTCTTATCATTTTTAACCCATTAGTGTCTTCTGGGAATGTACTCTTAAAGTCTGAAACGTTTGATTTATAGATGCTAAGTATTGTGTCAGAATATTTAGTGGTGTCTAACTCAAATAAAAAATCACCTTGAACTTTCATTTTTCTTTCTTCTTTTTTAAGCTCTTTATTAGAGTAAATCCATTTTGGAGTTGAATCTACTCCTAAAAGAGTTCTATACATTGGTCTGCAGCTACTTAAATAAATTGTAATTATTGTTATTAGTATTATTTTGAGTTTCATTAAATATTGATTTATAAAATAGTTAACACTATATTTTACCACTTTGGCCAAAAACCATAAAGTTTTCCAAGTTGAATATGATTGTATGCTGTTGTAGGTTTAATTCCATATAGATACCTGTTAAGATTATATTTTTTTAATTCTTCTTGTGATTCAACTTTTTTTGGATTTTTTTCCAGGTAAAAAAACTTTAATTTTTTCCCTCTAAAACTTAAGTTTTGATCAATAATCCAAGCATATTCATCAGGTAAGCAGTCGCCATTTTTTAAGGCGTTTTCTATGGTATACAATTCTTTTGTGTTTTCTGGTTTTCTGGCACTATGAAGAATTAAGAAACTTGCTTTGTCAGCATATTTTGGGCCTACATTTTTTTCTGATGGATAGCCATATAATTTCATGTATGTTTTAAGCATTTCATAGTTGTTTGAATCTAAATCATATCTTTTAACGGGGTCGTTAGGTATTTTTGAGTAATCAATATCGTATTTGTTAGTTTTACTTTTATTATATCTAATCACCATCTGATCTATGTATAATAAACTATCAATAACAGCTAAATATTCCTGATTTAACTTATTGTTATAGGTAGTTATATATTGTTCTTTATTTTTAATAAAGTTTTTGTAATATTCTGACCTTTTGAAGTTTTGAAGTTTTCTGAATTTAATTTTTTTAAATTCCATTCCTTGTTCAAGCGCGCTTATTAAACTATTGTTACAAACTTCTAACTTGTTTTCTTCTGATGATAAATAAGCTATATTCATTAAGTATTTAATATGAGTATAGTTTACCATACTATCAGCTTTTAAATAATATTTTAAAGCTTCTTTTTTTTGCTTGATGTATAAAAGACTATCTCCTTTATTACAGTTTTGATAATAAGCAATGTAGTTTTGAGCGTTTACAGTATTGATACAAGCAAATACTGTAAATAAATAGATAAGTTTTTTCATTTTTGTCTTTTAAAATTTCAGCAAAACTATCTTTTGTATTTACTAAAAGAGTTTTTTAATTTGTTAAAAAGAGACAAGTAGATGTTAATGAATATCAAAGAATCAATCAAAATACATTTATTTCAAAAAAAATATTAAAAACACATTTATGATGTGAATAAATGTAAAATAAGTGAAATAAAATAATGAGTTAATGTTTTAATTTAGCTCATTGTTTTATTCTTTTACGATTGATTGTTCTATGGTTTTTCACAATTTGATTATTTTAGAAAAAAAACTCTTAAGTATAACGAATGAAAGTAGAAAGAGTAAAAAAAATCAAGTAGAACTGACAAAGTTAATTAAAGTGAGCAGACAAACTATTAGTGCTATGGAGGCAGGGAAGTATGTTCCCTCAACAGTTTTAGCTTTAAGATTAGCTCATGTTTTTGAAATTGAAGTAAGTGAAATGTTTCAGCTTAGTGAAAATGAATATTAAAAATATAATAATTTAAAAA
>CALTNV010000075.1 GCA_943845485.1 uncultured Flavobacteriales bacterium
AATTAGGTGCTGCTGGAATTTGCAATGGTGGAGGTGGTGCTTCTGCTATGGTTATTGAAAATATTGATTAGTTAAACATATTTTTATAAAAAAAAAGCAGCTTTTTTAAAGCAGCTTTTTTTATTTAATGAAGTTAGCTAATCGTTTGTTTTTGGTGAGATTATTTTTTACCATATCATAGAAATGATTAAATGGTTATTTCAATAATTGATCATCTACATCCAATAAAAAAATCGAATTCCAGTATTTTTTTATTTATATGTTTTAAAAGACTAAAAAATATAGAGAAATGATAAATTAAGAGAAACTAATAATAAAGGATAAAACAAAATTTAAATACGACAAAAATTCTAATTCATTAACAATAATAGACTTTCAATCATTTAGTATTAAGATGTTATTTATAACTTTAAGTGTATCTAGTATTAGATATACTTATCAATTCACAATAAGCTCTAAGGATTCAATTACAAACTATATACAGTTATTTATTGCTATTTGTTCGTTTTTAAGAATAGGATATTATTAATAATAAAAAAAAATATTAATTTCAGAAATAAATTCATTAGCAGAAAAAAACTTTAGGTAGAAAGAAGTTATTTTTAAAATTTAAAAATGGTATAGAGAGAGATTTAAACAACTTTATTAATATTGGGATTGAGAAGATTAAAGGATATTTGAATGACATTGGAATAAAATAAAGAATTTTAAAACAAAACCTAAAAAACATGTTTTTCCCTAAGAACTTAAAATTTTATTAATAGAAAGAGTTCCCGATGTGGATTCGTTATTCTATTTTGTCAATTAGAATTACTTTTAAAAAGTAAATTAAAGCCACTACTATCTAATAATTATTGTTTAGATTGGTCTTTGACAGAATAAAAAACACAATTTTTAGCCACTCGCCAATCTGGAGATATAGGTTAATAATAAGCTTTTAAAAGGTCACATTTAAATTAACAAACTGCTTTTTTCTATATTAAACAATATAGAAAAACACTGTAAATTAAAACTCAAGTGTTTAATTTCCGATGTAAAAACCTCAGAAATATAAGGGTTTTAAAAAACAAAAAAGTCTAATAGCTTAAATATTTATTAACCATGCATTGTTTCTGATTTAGAATATTTTTTCATAATGTCAGCTTCGTATAATAAAAAATCTGCCCATTTTTTATCTACATCAACTCTTCCGTTAGATACCTCTTTGGCTAAATTTAAATAAGTGGTATAATGTCTAGCTTCTGAAATCATTAACTCCCTGTAAAAACTCTTCAAATCTTCATCTTTAATTTCTTCAGATAAAATTTTAAATCTTTCACAACTTCTGGCCTCAATCATTGCTCCAATTAATAATTTATCTACCAACCTTATAATTTTATCTCCTCCTTCAGCAAAACGAAGTAAATCTTGTACATAAGGATCTTTTCTTTCAGGACCTAATTTAAATCCTCTTTCTAAAAGCTTCTCATGAACCATTTCAAAATGTTGCATCTCCTCAATAGCTATCGCTGACATTTCCTTTACTAAATTAGAATATTCTGGAAATTTCACAATTAATGATATTGCATTAGTTGAAGCTTTTTGCTCACAATAAGCATGATCAATAAGTATCTCTTCTATATTTTTTTCAACTATATTTACCCATCTTGGGTCAGTAGCCATTTTTAATCCTAGCATGGTAATTATTTTTGTACAAAAATCTTAAAAAAAAAGATGTAACACAATGTTTCATGATTATTATTGATACATTTGCAACCCTTTACTTTTAAAATTTAAATAATGAACGACAATCAAAAAGACTTAGTTAAAAACTTAATTTTTAAATATGATTCTATTCTATTAGAATCAATGAAAATAGCGCTTTTTGAAGATTTAAAAAGGTTAATGATTTCTAATAGAGAAGATAAAGACTTTTTATTAAAAGATATTATATATACTGATGAATTAAAAAATTACATTGTAAGAGAATTTTTAAAACATAATTCAAATCAAGTAATGGCAAACTTAGTAAACAATATAAAATCAGGAAATAAAAATTAATTTTTTTTCCTTTTAAAAACAACCCTTAAATCTGTTAATTTTGCAGTCATTTTTAATAAACCAAAAGCAACAACTACCTTATCATTATTAACTGTTATAACTTCACCAACTTCTTTATTACTTTTCAATTTAACAAAAGCACCTGGAATAATTTTTTTCCTTAAAAATTCAATTGTTTCTTCTTTATTTACCTTATTATTCTTTTTTAAAGTATCTTTTTTTTCTTTTTTTATTTCAAGTTTCTTTTTCTCAGCTACAAAATATTGTTCTATAGATTTTAGAACATCTTTGATTTTATCTCCTTTTAAGACTCTATTCAATAATGCTTGAAATTTAATACCTAAATCAATTTCTCTTTGATTTTCATTAAGTTTAAAATTCTGCTTTTCAATCTTACTTTCAAGAATATTAACTTTATCAGTATAAGACTGCTTACTTCTTTTTAATTGAATTAATTGATCATCATACATTAATTTTAATTGATCTAACTCTTGCTTTTCATTTTGAACATCAACTAAAATCTTATCTAAATTAACTTTTACATTTTCCATTTTAGCTTTAGCTCTTTCTATTACTTCATAAGAAACTCCTATATTTTGAGCAACTTCAAAAGTATAAGAGCTACCCGGTAAACCTTGAACTAAATTATACAAAGGACTTAAGGTTTTTTTATCAAACATCATATGGCAATTCTGAATTCCCATTGTTTTATCTCCCATAACTTTTAAGTTAGAATAATGAGTGGTAACCACTCCAAAAGCTTTAGAAATAGCTAAATCTTCTAATATAACTTCAGCCATAGCTCCTCCAAGTTCAGGGTCAGACCCAGTTCCAAATTCATCAATAATTAACAACGAATTTTCATCTACATTTTCAAGAAAATATTTCATTTTCTTTAATCTAGAACTGTAAGTACTTAATTCAGCTTCTATTGATTGATCATCTCCAATATCAGATAGCAAACTTTTAAAAACAGGAAAATTGGATTGCTCATTCACAGGTAAAAGAAAGCCAGATTGGAGCATTAACTGATACAATGAAACTGTTTTTAATGCTATTGTTTTTCCACCTGCATTGGGACCGCTAATTACAGCAATTCTATGCTTATCATTTAACATGAAATTTAATGGTACAACCTCTTTTTTATTTAATGACTGTAATAAAAGTAAAGGATGATATCCATCTATTATTTTTAAATCTCTTTTTTTTATATTAGGAACAACTGCATTAATTTTATTAGCAAAAGTTGCTTTTGCATTTAAGCAATCAAAATACCCTATCATATCAATACATTCTTCATACACTTCTTTATGATAAACCAAAGTGCTTGTAATAATTGACAAAACTTTATATTCTTCTTTTTTCTCTTCTCTTTCTAAAGATGATATTTCATTATTATGCTCTACTGTTCTTGCTGGTTCAATATAAGTTGTTTTACCAGAATCAGAATATCCATGAATAATACCATTAATCATATTCTTCTTTTCTGATTTTACAGCTAAAACCCTTCTATCATTAACATAACTTTCATTAAAATCAACTAACCATCCATCTTTACTATATTTAGAAATAACACCTTGATAAATTTTAGCCAATTTAACCCTTGTGTTCCTAAGTTTTTTTCTAATATCAAATAGTCTATCAGTAGCATTGTCTTTTATGGTACCAGGAGGGATTAATAAAAATTCTTCAAAGTGCGAAGAGAATCCTTCTGGAATTTCAACATCTTTGATTATTTTATATAGTTGAGGGGCAAACTCTTTATTTGTAGCATAATATGTAAAGACACTTTTAAATTTTACAGCAATTTTATGAAATAATAAAACTTCTTCCTTTGTTAAAACAACATTAGAAATTTTTAATTTATGGATAGATTTGGTGATTTCTGGAATATAAAAAGAAACATTCCCAACTTCTCTTAAAAGAAGTAATTGCTGTTGTGTTTCCTCTATTGTTGAAATCACAATATTCGTGTCATCAGAAGGTGAAGTGTTTAAAACCTTTTGCTTTCCATAAAAATTATCAGCATATTTTACAGTTTCATTTAAAATGTCTGTAAAACCAAATTTCTCGAAAGAATTAATAGGGTATATTTTCATAAAAACTACTTAATGGTATCTTGCTTTTTTTGGTTATAAAAATATAATAACCAAAAAACAAAAAAAGGTAAATAAGGTATTCTATATCTTGCTAATGCTCCAAAATTATAAGATGTTATTCCTGTTACAATACCTAATAATATTAGGTAGCAAAAACAAATTGTCAAAAAATAATTATTAAATGTCATCACAAATAATTTTGACTTGAAGAACCAGATTATTACGATGAAAATAAACAGAAGTATAGTGTTTTCAATTGATGAGACTAACATTACTGCTGATTTTACCTCAAATAAATAAGGTCTAAACAAACTAACATTTAAAGCTGCAGGTGTTTTTTTTAAAATCCCAAAAGTAGAATAATCAAACTCTCCTAAAGTATAAGTAGATCCACCCTGATGAGTATGCCAAGAATGAAAACCTCTCATACGAGAATTTAAATCTTCGACTTGATATTTTTTTGTTTCATAAGCTAATTGACCTAGAACTTGAATCATTATTAAAACACTAAGAAGACCAATAACTGGAAAAGCTAAATTTTTAATAACTAAATTTTTAATTTTAGATTTATAGTAGACATATACTCCAACACTTAAAGGCAGTAAAAATGTTAACAATACATAAGACTTTACTTTATAAACAAAAAAAGCAGAAATAAATAAAAACATTCCCATTAAAATATCCCTTTTTTTATCAATAAATATTTTATTAAAACAATAGAAAAAGAATAATAGAAAGGAAATGGATATTGTATCTTTCAAGATACCACTACCCCAAAAAAGTACCGATGGTATAAATAGAAAAGAAATCATAGATGTTTTTTCTATTTGAGGAACTGCTTTGAACATTGTAGATATAAATAAATGCATAAGCCAACTACTAATAAATGCTAATAAAGAGAATAGCATTGTTAGAACCCAATAACTATTAAATGCTAATATATTTAAAGCAGAAGCTATCCTAACTAAAAACCACTCTTCATCAGATCTTAGGTAATAAATTTCACTTTTTAAATACCTAAATTCTGTTGGAATATTATTATTAGAAGAAAATATAACTTCAAAAAAACCTAATGGATTTTCAAAAAAGAAGTCATACATTCTATCAGCACCTTGGTAATACATTACTGTATCACCACCTCCATAATAATAGATATATATAATTCCAAAACCAAAACCACCTAAAAGTCGCGTTATTAAAGATGTAGTAAACCATTTATACCTATTATCAGAAGATATTTTATAATTTTGGTAAAATAAAGACATTGAAACTATTAAAACTGAAAAAATCAGAATTAATAAAGCATCAGTTAATTCAATTACAGGTACTTTCAATGATTAAATTAATATATTATAATGGAGTTAATTTTAAAATATTTCCCTGACTTAACAGAGGATCAAAAAAACAAATTTTCTAGACTTAAAGATATTTATACAGAATTAAATGAACAAATAAATGTTGTCAGTCGTAAAGATATTGAAAATTTATATGAAAGACATGTTTTACATTCATTAGCTATTGCCAAAGTTATACAATTCAAAAAAAACACTTCTATTCTTGACGTTGGTTGTGGGGGTGGTTTTCCTGGAATTCCTTTGGCTATTTTGTTTCCTGATGTGAAATTTCATTTAGTGGATAGTATTGGAAAAAAAATATCAGTTGTTCAAAGTGTAGTTGACCAATTACAACTAACAAATGTAAAAGCAGAACATGCAAGAGCTGAAAAGATAAAAGATAAATATGATTTTGTTGTGAGTAGAGCAGTAACAAGATTAAATAGATTTATACCCTGGGTTAGAAATAAGTTTAAACATAATAAAAACTACAACAACCTTGGAAATGGGATTTTATACCTTAAAGGTGGTGATTTAAAAGAAGAACTAGATGAAGTTAAAAGACCTTATGCATCATACAATTTACCAGATTATTTTGAAGAAGAGTTTTACGAAACAAAAAAAGTAATATACCTTCCCTTTTGATAAAAAATAACCATAAAAAAAACACTCTAATTACATTAGAGTGTTTTTTTTATGGTTATTTTTTATCAATTTATTATAAAACGAACAGTATTAATATTTTCATTATTAAATTTTATAATATAAACACCCTTTAAAAGAGGAATATTTTTTGAAATTTGTTTTTGTGAGGTAGAAATTTCATCTTTCAGTATTAATTGTCCAGTACTGTTGAACAAAGTAAACTGCTCAGGATGAGAAATTGCTCCCTTTAGTTCTAAAATGACATCACTATTAATAGATAAATCATCATTATAATGAATAAATGCGGTAATATTTTTTAATGAAGAAACACTTAAAGGTATAATTTTAAAATCTTCAAAATCTCCATTAAAATCAATTTGCCTTAATTTGTAATAATATTGACCATTTACTAAGTTATTATCAGAATAAGAATAATTAACCTGAGTACTACTATTACCAAATCCTTTTACCTCTCCTATTTTTTCGAATGACGAACTTTCATAAGCTCTATAAATTTCAAATTTTTGATTATTAGATTCTGTCGCTGTACTCCAATTTAAAAGAGCATTAACATCATCAATAATTTCAGCATTAAATGACAATAATTCAACAGGTAAAGGACTTGCTGAAGAAGTTGAACCTAATGTAATGAAACTATTATTTTGTAATGTAACATCTTCAAATGTTACTGTAGTACCATTAATTGATTTAGAAGCACTACTGATGGTTGCATCTATAAAAACACCATTATTATCAACTAATAATACAATGTCATTTAAATTTAATATATCTGTAAATTCAGACACATCAAAAGAAATATTAACACCACCAACATTTCCTGTTTGATAAATCTTCCAGCTTCGTTCCAACCTATTGTTAACAATAGTTGAAGGTATATCAGTATAATTAGGAACTATTTTATTTAAGTTATTATGAGCCCAAAACAAATACTCCCCATCATCAATAGACCTTGGATTATTCATTCTTACAATTGATTTCCCTCTTGAATCTAAATGCTTATCTGAAGATGAAGTTTGACCAATTCCAGCAACATCATATTTATAATCACCTTCGATATCGTTAATGGTGATGAATGAATTTGAGGTAAGAGAAATAGAATATTTATCAGCTAAATAATTTTCTAAAATTATTCGCCTTGTATTATTAAACTCAGAAGTACTCACATTATTATAATATAAAAACTCCGAAATAAAACCTTCAAAATTAACATCTCCTGAATTATCTCCATCTGAAAAGAACACATTTCCAGGGTTAGAACCTAGATAAGCATTGTTATGATTTGTCATAGACGCACTAAAGCCACCATCTTTATTCTGAGCTAAACTAGTACCTTGCTTTACTCCATTAACATACAAAGCTAATGTTTCTAAGCTACTTTCTCCATCAAAAACAACAGTAACGATATAAGTTTGGTATTCATTTATAAAAGTTGTTCCCTCTACAAAAACATCAGACTCACCACTTCCAGAACCCCAAGTAGGAGAATCTCCTTTATTATATACATTAGCACAAACCTTACCATCTTTTAAATAAATAATTAACCCTCTAGTACCACCTCCTTGTACAAAAAGAGTTTGTTTATCTCCTGGATAATCTGACTTAAAGACAAAAGAAATCACTTTTTTATTTAAATTTGGCCCCTTATTTATTCCATTAGTCGCTTCAAACATTAAAACTTCATCACCAGTTTTAAAAGATAAAGCATTCATATTTCCAGCATAAATATTTTTCTCTTTTTTTGGAGCTGAAGAACCAATAGATTTAACGATTTGTGTTGAGTTAGGGGAAAAGTCAGTAAATAAATTAACAGAGGTACCATCAGCTTCTGTTAATTGTGTAGCATCTAACCACAACGTATTTGCAGTAGCATTTCCAATTCCAGCAACACCTAACCATTCAAACTCAGTATAATCAGAAATGGTGTATGTGTAATTTTTTTCAGAACCTAAACTTCCGTTTACTGAATTAGATAATTCAAAAATAATTGTTTCGTCTCCCTCAGCATTAATTCCATCTGAAATCACCGTTAATGGAATTTTAACTGATGTAGAACCTGCAGGAATTACAAATGTACCAGTTGATGGACAAAAATAATCATTAGTAGAAGTAGCTGTTGAAGTATTTAAAATATTATAATCAACAAAAACATCTTGGTAACTTTTATTTGATAAAGTAACTGAAATAAAAGGCTGACCAATAATTTCTGCTCCTTCACCAAAATTTGAACTAAATTCAACTGTTGGTGCAGCATCATTATCATTTATAGCAACTATAACTTTTGCTTGAGTAACATCAATATCAGTTGCATTAGAAACATCATACAATTCTAAAGAAAATGTTTCAAGTGTTTCATACACATTATCATCATTTAAAGGAATAGTGATTGTTTTTAAATCTTCACCTGGAAGAAAATTTAATACAACGGGAGAAGTAGGAAAATTAAAATCTAATACATCTTGTGCAATTGCAGTAGTAGAATACAATTCATCAATTCTGACACTTACTGATGTTGGGTCTGTCAAATCACCTGATTTTTCTACTTCAATAATAATATTTGATGAATTTTCAGAAGAAGCTACATAAGAATCCTTAAACCCTAATTTAATAGCATTATCATTATCATTAATTGTATAAGTTAAAACCTCGTTAAAAACTGATGAAATGACACCTGACGGTAATAATTCAATCTGAAAAGATTCAGCATTTTCAGCCACAGCATCGCCTACAATTTCGAAACTTACATTTGAAGCATCTGAAGTATTACTAAAAACAATAGCATTGCTAGTAGGGAAATCTGCATAATCTTTATCTTCACCAAATTCAGCTTCAACATCGGTAACAGAAAAGTTTAGCGTTTCAGCTGTAAATGGAATATAATTTAAATTTACTTCAATGTTAATTAATTGATCCGTTTCAGTTTCATAACCGGATAATGAATTAACCTTAAAAAAAGCAGTTGGTGCTACCACACCTATTGTAAAATAAACATGATCACTTAAAGTTATATCTCTTGAGTAAATATTACCTGAACCACCATTATCCAACTCATAAACTTTAGCATTATTAAAATCAGAAGCACCACCTCCAACTTCATCAACTAAAACTACGTACTTATTCCCAGAAGGTAAGGCAGGAAATAAAGTTGCGTCCAAAGAAAAATTAACAGATGGAATAGAGTTAGTATTCTGTACTCTCCAAACCCTTTCTAAAGATTGAGTATTGATTTTGTCAGAGACTAAAACATTACTCCAATTTGATTTGTTTGCATCATTATGTCCAGCAAGTAAATATTGATTATTTATAACGGAAGAAGGATCTAATGTGATTTTAAAAGGATTCAAACCTTGACTTCCTAAATGTTGATTAGCTGAAGAAGACTCTTGACCAATACCAATAACCTCATTACCATAATTAACATCAAAAGAGTACTTATCGTTAGTAATTGGATCTG
>CALTNV010000076.1 GCA_943845485.1 uncultured Flavobacteriales bacterium
AATTGAAAAAAGAGGACAGTGTGATTTATTACTTTAATGATGATAAATATGTTTCTAAAACAGAGCCCAAAGTAAAAGAAATATTCATCAATGAGGATGGTGGTTGGCTTCGGGTTCTTCTAAAATAAGTAATTTTTGGTTCAAAAACTTTCTTGAAACTGTATGATCATTGGTTAAGTCTGCGATGTCTACAATATATTGATATGATTTTACTAAGTTATGAACCTTTAAAATGATAGGTAATATTTGAGAGTACCCAAAGCCTAAATCTGCAAAAGCAAGTTTTTGATTACCCCTTTTTAAATATACCGTTGAAATGGTATTTTCATAACGATTTACCTCAATATCGCCTTCAATACCAAGAATTTGAAAGCAACTTGAGAGAAAAACCTTATCAATAGTCTTATTCTTTGAAAAGTTTACTAATATTTCATCTATATCATTCTCTGAGCGATTCATTAATACTCTTTTTTGATTTCCACGATTTGCAGATAAATAAAAAAGATTTTCTTTTAAATAATTGAATTTCAATGGCTTTACTAATGCACGAGTAATAGACTTAGAATTTGAAAGAATTAATACTCCAAACTTATTAATCTCGAAATTAATATCTTCCCAATCTTGCAGATACGGGATTTTAATTTTCAGAAAATCATACACCTTTATGGATAAGTCGGATACAATAAAATGTATTTTTTTAGAAATATTGCTCTCTAAGTATTTTAATAGATCTTCAGTTTCATAACTAAAACTATCTAATTTATCAAATGAAAAAAAATCTGTTTGTAATTCCAATAACTCCTGTTGGTATTTCTCGTAATAATCAATACCTTCATTATTATTAATTTGAATCTTAAATAAAAGATTCGATTCTTTTAATGTTTCGATTTCATTATTATTTCTATTGATTATTTTGTTAGCTTTGTCAATGTTATTATCGTTGTTACTTTTAGATAAATTCTTATTTAACAATGAGCTTTCCCTTTGTAAACCATTAATTCTTCTTTTTTTTAAACGTTGTATGAAAGAATTAAAATCAAAATAAAAGCGCACTGCTTCTCTGTAACCAATATCAGTAGCTGTATTAATATTAGAATAATCCTCTCCAAAAGCAAAGTCTAGATAACGTTTGTTATTCTTAAAATGTGAAACTGCGATAAGCGAAGAATCACCAATATAAGAATATTCTATTTCTTGATTATTGTCAAAAAATAACCTAAACTTTAATTCTTCCTTGCCATTTTCTTTATTTTCAAAATTAAGTACCTGATTAAAATCTTCCAGATTATGATTCCCACTTGTAAAATTAAGGTTTCGGACACCTTCTTTAATCAATAATAAAAATTTAATAAATGAACTTTTCCCTGAATTATTAGGCCCTGTTAAAATGGTAAAAGGCCGTAATTGAAAAGTGGTTTTTTCTTTAAAAACTCGAAAGTTTTTGATGCTTATTTTTTTTATATTCATAGTTTTTAGACTAAAATTATATGATTTGAAAGACTTTCCAGCCCCAATCATTTTTCTTTTTATTAAAAGATAAAATTACATCCCCCCCTACCTTATCACCATCTTCTAGTTGATGTTTTTTTATCAAATCAGGTGATACAAAGTTGTTTTCAAGAAATCCAAAATCTCTATTCTCAGGGATGCGTATCTTTCCTGAGATTTCTTTTACACATTCTGATATTGCTCCATTAGCTGGTTTTATGGTTAACACTGTAAAAAATCCTTCATCACCTTTTTTGTTGAGTCGTGCTTTATACATATCACCAATTTGAGGATTTATTTTTAAGTGCTTGTAACTGAAAAATCCATGCATACTTTTATCCTTGATGAAGTTTACCATTTTTTTATTGGTGTTTACAAAATCGATAGCAATAATTACTTCTTCATGATTGTTATACAATAGCTCCTCTGCTAACAGTGCTTGCTCTTGATAAAACTTTTTATTACTCTTCAAATCTTGGTTTTTATCGAACCAATTTTGATGAGTATACTTAATTAATTCATTATTAACTTTCCAATCGTTCTTTTTTCTAATATTGATGGAATTTAATGCTTCTACTGAAGCCTCTGTATACAACTCTTCTTGGACCAATAATGTTGCTAATTTTTGATGCACATTTACTAAAAAACTTTCTTTGGTGTTTAATGTTAATGCCTTGCATAAGCATCCAATTTGCACATCAATATCTTCTGGGTATGCCTCTGCCAATAAATCCCAAACCCAGAAATCATTTTTTTTCTTCTTCACAAAAGTTAAGAGCGTTTCTTTTGCTTCATCAAACCTCTCTAAAGCCAGCAATAATTTAGATTTGTAAAATAATGAATATTGATATTCTGGATGTTTTTCAATTACCTCTTTTAAAAAAGTTAAAAATGAATCTGTTCTTTCAATATTTATCTTTGTGGGTTGAAAACCAGCACCCGCTATTCTTTCTCCCTGTAATAAAATTTTAGAGTATGCTATGATTACTTGCTCCACAAAAGACATTATTTTTCTTCCTTTAACCTGATTTGGTTCAAAATCTTCTTTTAGAAAACTATTAAAACCAATCCAATCTACTAATTCTTTATAACTTTTAGAATTATCTATGAAATTATCTTTATTAAACTGCCCATTCGAAGGAAGGTCTTTAAACGCATTATGAAATGATTTCAATAAAAAGCTAAATCCTTTGTTTGCTTTAATTTTTAATGATTTCGAAAAAAGACCTCCACCACTGTAAGGAACAATACTTAATAATTTTATAGAGTTAAAAACAGCCTTCACAGCATTGAATTTTTCAAGATTACTTAGGTCACTTTTTAATATTTTAAAATTATGCCCGCCAATGACCCAACAAAGCTGTTCGTAAAACATTTGTTCAGTTTCAGGTAATTTTAACTCTTCAACTTTTGAAATCATCGGTAAAAAAGCTTCGTTATTACCTTGAACTTTTTTAAATAAATCATAAATTACCCATGCTAAATTTCTTTTTGCCCAAATGTTTTCTGGAGACGCTTCGAATTCGCTTTTTGCCATTGCTAACGCTTCATCTAATTTCCCTGCGTTTTTTAATTCTTTGATTTCTTTAGCTGGCATAACTTTCTTCTTTTAATTTACTAACAATATCTTTAATACGCTCTACTAGTTTTGGGTTATTGCACTTTTTCTCAATAGGAAGTACTCTACCAAAAAAACCATCCTTGTTATATTCAAAATCTATAACACATAAATTAGTACCTTGTTGAATCGTATACCTTTCTCTATATGATAAATGTGCAATTTCAGAAATGACTTCATCCTTTTTAAGCTCACTTGTGATGTTATCATATAGGTTTTTTAAAAAAGGTTTGCTTTCCTCTAGTTGAACATCAAATGTAACTTTCGTTAAAATTGCTTCAGCTGTACTTCTGTTAATTATCAAATCCCCTAAATTTTCAAAAGCACTAGATATCGAATTATAAAGTTCTTGAGAATTTGTTTTTGCTGGTAGTTGTTGAAAATTCGATTTAAATACGTTTTTGCCATTCACCCAAAATTTAAAAGCCGCTGTTTCATTTTCTCGCTTAAAAACATATCGAATTTCATACCCCACTCTTTCCCATTGTGCAATTTCGATGTTTTGTTGCTTAAGGACATACCAACGACCAATAAAATGGTCTTGAATTTCTAATGGAGTTTCTGACAAACCAAATTTTTCGATTTGTTGCAAGACCTCATCATTTACATTAATTTCAAGAGATTCAGAACTTACACCCGTAAGCTCATTAAATGCTTTTTGAACCGGAACTTCTATAAAATTCATACCAGAATACGATGAGAAGTAAGGAGGATTTATGCAAAACAATTTACCAGCTGCTCTTGTTATAGCTGTATATGCCCAACGATAAAAATCTGAATTTGTTTTACCTGATTTATCATGTTTGGTTGCATAAAAATCAAAGTTCGAACTGGTCCCTCTATCCCAAAAAACAAAAGCATTCTCCCATTCGCCACCTTGTGCTTTATGACAAGTAACCGCATATCCATATTTTAATTGAATACAGTTGAAATATGGGTCATTAGAAATAGCCTCCTTAAACTCTTCGGTTCCTTTTTTTAGGCCAGGGTATCTCATTTTAAAATCTACATAAAGCGCTCTTTGCTCTTCAGGTTTTAGGTAATTATCACCATATAAATAATTCTCTAAAATATAACCCGATACATTTTTAGGCGATCCGTTTTCATTTGGCACTACCAAAACAACTTTACGCCATGTTAATCTCACGGCTTCTGTTTTTCCATCTTTCGCTCTAAATCTAATTTCGCGACTCTCTACTGTAGGATTTGCTTCAGCAACTACTGCAAATTCACCATTCATAATCTCTAAACGATAGTTATTATTTCCTATAATAACGATATCTGTTGGTTGAGTAGGTACGTCACTACCAAATTTATCGTTGCGAATAGCTCTATTTAAATCGAGCGCTGTTTTGTTTTTATAGCAAATAATAATTTTCTTATTCCTTTGGGCTTTGTAGGTTTCAAGATAATTTTCATACAAAGGATTAAACACATCCTTTGAATTGTCTTTTAAATTAAAATCATTAAAATAACCAGAAGTTAAGCATTGCCTCAATTTAGTCGCAGACTGTAAAATACCATTATTAGCGTCTTGTCTTTTTACTTCCTTCATTTCGGCCTTTGAAGCCTTTAATTGATAAGTTTCATCAAGATACATCGCATCTAATGCTGGCGAAAAGTTCATCCCTATTGGAGGTAATTGCGCTGGATCACCAATAAAAATGATTTTACTATTTGCAGAGGGATCTTGGACTCTAGAGAATGTAATTAAATCCTTTAAAAGATAACCACTTCCAAAACGGAAAAACTCACCCTCACTCAATCTATCAGAGACCATAGAAGCTTCGTCTACAATAAAAACAGCATCTTGCATTTCAGAATTATTTCTGAGCTTGTACTGATACAGAAATGAAACATCACTTTTTTCAGAACTTCGCTCTATTTCGTGTAGTTCTTCAAAACTATAAATCCCTTTATGAACCGTAGTTGATTCAAATCCTGTTTTTTGATTGATTACTTTGGCAGCTCTACCTGTAGGAGCCATTAATTGATATGTTTTTTCAAGACTCTTTAAATATTGAACAATACCTTTTAATAGAGTTGTTTTACCACTTCCTGCATAGCCTTGTAGTATAAATATGCGCTCATCACTCAAAAGAAAATTGTAAAGCTTTTCTACTGCTTCACTTTGGTCTTTGGTGAGGTTGATGTGTTGGAAATGGTTTAGGATTTGCATTTTATTTTAGTTTCTACTTTAATCTAATTTTGCTTTTATTTAATATTCTTGCTAATTGATTTTTTAAAACGGTAAACCGTCATCTTCCTCTTCAAATTGATCTTGATTAAAGCCTGATGGTTCAGCTGTATTTTTTGCAACTTCTTTATCCTTTTCTGCACTTTCAATCCTCCAAGCTTTAATATCTGTATACCATCTATTGTTATAGGATCTACTTTCAATATGAATATCTATCATCAGGTTTTTACCTACTTGCAAATTCTCTTTATTCATTTTATCACCCCATATTGTTACACAAACCTTTTTAGGATACTGACCATCGGTTTCTACAATAATATCTTGTTTTTTCCATTCTCCGCTTTTACTGGTTCCTGTTTGAACTGGTAAGCGCTCTATTAATTTACCTTTTAATTGCATTTTTTGTTTTGTTTAATATTTATAATGCAAAGATGCGACATAGGTGTGCAGTGTATTTGCATAATTCAATAAAACAAGACTATATCATTTTTAAACCATTATAAACTATATTAAATAAGTTAATTAGCTCTTTATTAGAAATTTCTAGTTTACCCTTAAGGGATGAGTTTGCGTGAATAATATTGTTTCTTTTACCTATAATTTCATTTAAATCTAATTCAGATCCAATACCTGCGTTTAAATAGTCAAGAGTATTTAGTATTTTTTGTGCCCAAGAAATACCAGGTTTACTGGCTCTTAGTTTATTATTTGTTCTTGTGTATTCTCCTGTTTCTCTATTTTCTTTAAAAAAAACTAATCTATTAGTTACTCTAGAAAACTCGAATTCATAATAAATATCAGAATGGTTATCAATTTTTATTGGCTCTGAATTAACAATCTGATTTGATAAATTTTCTAAAACCGAAAACAAGAACAAAAAAGAACTTGTTTTTGATGCTGTATTTAAATTTTTTGCTAGTAATTCACAACTTAAATACAACCATTTTAAAACCTCATCCACAAAATTTTTATCAAGAGGATTAGAAACTTTCTTAAAATTTTTCCTTGGTAATAATTCAGTTTTTAACTCATCAATCTTTAAATGAAAAGCTTTTAAAAAGTTACGTTCAAAACAACTATTGAATACATGTACCAAATTTTCAATACATTTTAAAGTAAAACCATCTTCAACACTATTTTCTGGAGATTCTTTCAAAATAAAACCATCAGCACCTGCCTCTTGCAATGCCTGCAAATTCCATATTTTATTAGTTGCAGAGAAAATAATTACCTCAATACCCTTGTTGTATTCTTTTATTTTTTTTAAGATTTGATATCCTGTAATATCTTGAATGGGAATGTCTTCAAAATCTTCTTTATGCAATCTGAAATCTAAGACTACTACATCCACATCTTCTTCAATCACTTGTTTTAATGAAAATTCAATAATTTCTTTTTTTGACTTTTCATTAAGCTCATTTCCGACTGGTAAAAACTCAATATCATTTTCATCAATGAGGATTTTTTCAAATATTTCTTTCCAACCCTTTTCAGCCTCATCATCAATATATAGAACTGTTGGATTACCCTCAAACTTTAATTTAAGTTCGTTACTATTTAGAGTTTCAAAATCAGATATTGGATAAATGGTTTTTAAATATTTGAAATACAAATCATTTTCAAGCTTACTTTCTATCTTTACTATTTCTCCATCGGTAGCACCAATAGTATTCGACCATTTATAAATAGCCCATTCATTAGCAATGCTATGACTGTCTTCGTAATTAAGAGGAACATCAATTTTAAGTTTTTTAACTTGATTGATTAAGTCATTAGTTGAGAGCTTTTTTTTGTCAATTAAAGTGGAATTAATTATACTTTGAATATTGTAATCTATTAAGTTAACACCATTTGTTTTTAAGATATTGAAACACTCATTTGAAAAATAATCTTGAACGCCGGTAAAAGAGTACAACAATATATTAGCTGTTTGATTTATTCCCAAAGTACATCTAATATGAGTAGCAAATCTCAACCCTAAAAAATCTGATAAAACACCTCCAAAACAAGCAGGAATTAAAATATTCATATATTCTTTTTCCAATAAGTTTTCAGTTATAATTCTTGTTATCTCTTCATCTATAGATTTATCGTTAGTTATAAAGATTTCAACAAGATTATTATCTATAAATTCTTGATCATTTGGATTAATCAAGTTTGTAGATTTATCAAAGAAAATAATGGATTTACTCATTTATTAAAGATTTTAATATTATTGGGTCTTGAGTTATTTTTAAGTCAATATTTTTACTTGTTAACGTATTGATTTCTTTAATTTTACTATTTAACAGTGGACTCAATCTAAATTTAGTTTCCCATAATTCTTTTTTAAGTTGAAGTATTTGTTCAATATTATAATTTTCTCCAAATAATAAAATCTTTATGCTATTCTCAATATTTTCATTTCTTATGACTGAATTAATAAACAACTCTAGGTTCTGATATACTATTTTTACAGGAATGGAAATATTATTTCCACTTACATTCCTTGATTTATTAGAACCACTAAACTGGACTAATGGAATTTTGTTTTCATTACACCAACCAATAAGTTCATTCCTAATTTCAACGCTATCTTTCTTATGAGAATTATCAACGTGATCAAAAAAAGACTCATGAAAAAGTATAATACTATCGTCCGAATAAATTTTATCCTTCCTATTTAGGTTTTCATCTCTTATTTGCTTGTATGAGTATACAGTTTTTATAATTGAATTATATTTTTGGAATTTCAAAGTATTCCATCCTAATTTTATTTGCCTTGGCTTTTTATCATCGATTAAATAAATCATACTAATACATTTTTAAAATAAATTCAACACCTTCTATTTCATCTTTAGATTCTATAAATTCCATCTGCTTACCATTCCAAAAATTAACCAATCCAAAAGATTTCTTATCATTAAAAAATGCTTTAATATAAAGATCACATAATCCGTTAATTTGGCGGTTGATTAATTCTGGAAAATCATCACCATGCCTAAAGTCAACAAAATCTTTCCCATAAATTTTAGAATTTAAAATGACTATTTTAAATTCTTTTAGATTGTTCTTATCATAGCCAAAATATAATTTCACCCTAAGTTGTTGACCCTTATGATGGTTTTTAGACATTAAAATAATTTTACTAAAAGCTTGTGATAAAGCCTCTACATAAGTAAAAAGATCAACCGTATCAGAAAAACCATCATCAAATTCAATACTATAGTCTTCTTCATTGCTGAATTTTAAAAAAATAACACTATCAATGAT
>CALTNV010000077.1 GCA_943845485.1 uncultured Flavobacteriales bacterium
TGAAAAAACAAAAAATCTTGAAGATTATTACATTCATACATTAAATAGGAAGGGATTACCTGATACATTGGCTATTGATCCAATTCAACATTACCAAATTAAAATACATTCAATACCTAGTTTAACAAAAAAAGAGGTTGTTTTTATACCAGGAACTCATAATACAGTTAGCTTTAAGGCTCCAATGGGGACAATGAATTTTAAAATAAATCCGAGAACTAACGAGTATGACGATTTAAAAACAATTATACATCAATCAGGAAAAAATGATATTATCCATGTGCAAGATTTTAACACGGTAGAGAAATACTTACAAGGTAAATACGATATTGAGGTATTGACTTTACCTAGGTTAAAATTTAAAGGGGTAGAAGTTAAAGAAAACGAAGAATATTTATTATCAATCCCATCTCCAGGTGTTTTAAACTTAAACATTATTAGTGAAGGTACTGGTTCAATATTTCAAAGAAAAGGAACTGAATTAATATGGGTTTGTAATACAAGTATCCAAAAAGGGATTGAAAGATTGGTAATGCAACCAGGGAAATATGTTGTTGTTTACAGATCAAAATTCTTTAAAGAAACTATTTATACAATTAAAAAAGATTTTACTATTAAATCTGGGGTTACTCAGAATTTTACTTTATAATTATTATGGATCAATTTGATTACACAGAAAAAAAAGACACTAGATCAGGATTTGGTGCTGGATTAGCAGAATTAGGAAATGAAAATAAAGAGGTTGTTGCCTTGTGTGCTGATTTAACAGGTAGTTTAAAAATGAATCAGTTTAGAGATGAAAATCCTAAAAGATTTTTTCAGGTTGGTATTGCTGAGGCAAATATGATTGGTATTGCTGCAGGAATGACAATAGGTGGGAAAATTCCTTTTACTGGTACTTTTGCAAACTTCTCTACTGGAAGAGTTTATGATCAAATTAGACAGTCAGTTGCTTACTCAAACAAGAATGTTAAAATTTGTGCTTCTCATGCAGGCTTAACGTTAGGGGAAGATGGAGCAACTCATCAAATATTAGAAGATATTGGTTTGATGAAAATGTTACCTAATATGACTGTAATTAATCCATGTGATTATAATCAAACTAAAGCAGCTACAAAAGCTATTTCTGATTTTGTAGGCCCTGTATATTTAAGGTTTGGTAGACCAGCGGTACCTAATTTTACACCAACAAATCAAAAATTTGAAATAGGTAAGGCTTTAATGTTAAATGAAGGTAAAGATGTAACGATTATAGCTACAGGTCATTTAGTATGGGAAGCGATTGAAGCTGGTAAAGAATTATTAAAAAAAGGAATTAATCCTGAAATTATTAATATTCATACAATTAAGCCTTTTGATAAAGAAGCAGTATTGAAATCTATTAAGAAAACTAAATGCGTTGTAACTTGCGAAGAACACAGTATTTATGGAGGTTTAGGTGATTCAGTGTCTCAAGTTTTATCAAGAGAATTCCCTGCACCTCAAGAGTATGTAGCTGTAAACGATTCTTTTGGCGAAAGTGGAACACCTGCTCAACTTATGAAAAAGTATGGTTTAGATTCTGAAAATATTATTAAAGCTGTAGAAAAAGTAATTGCTAGAAAATAAATAATATAAAATAAAGTTGTTCAAGTATTGAACTGCTTTATTTTTTAAACCTCTTCTATATGAATATCTTTTCTTTGATAACTTCTTTATTAGCATACTTATGGAGTATCATTTTTGTATTTATTTCTATAATACTAACCATAGTTACTTTTAACAGAAAACTACCTTTGGTATTATTTAGAAAACTATGGGCACCTGTATTTACAAAAATTACATTTATTAATATTGACTTAGAAAAGAGTTCCTTATTAGATAAGAATAAAACTTATGTTTATACTTCTAATCATCAAAGTTTTATGGATGTACCTGTAATATGTCAGACTATTGATACAGATTTTTACTTTATTCTTAAAAAAGAATTAAAGAAAATACCTTTTATTGGTTGGTTTGCTACTTTAACTGATATGATATATGTTGAAAGATATAAACCAGATCAAGCTAATATTAGCATAAAAAAAGCTGGTGAAAAAGTTAAAGGTGGAAAAAATATTTTAATTTTTCCTGAAGGTACAAGATCTGAAACAGGAGTAATTAATAAGTTTAAAAGAGGAGGTTTCACAATAGCAAAGGAAGCTGAAGTTGATATAGTGCCTATTACAATAGAGGGGACAAGACTAGCACAACCTAAAAACTCATTTTTTATTAATCCTAGTAAGGTTAAAATTAAATATGGTAATCCAATTTCAGTGAAAGAATTTACAGTTGATGAGCTTAGAGCAATTGTTATGAGTACAACTACGGAGTTGCACAAAAGGATTATTAAAGAGATAATAGAACGTAAAAGAAATAATGATTAAGTTATTTAAAGTTATTGGTGTTTTAGAAGGATTGTCATTAATTTTTTTGTTATTTGTTGCAATGCCTTTAAAATACAATTTTGATAAACCTATTTTTGTTGAAATCACAGGTTTAATACATGGGTTTTTATTTTTAGGTTATATTTCTTTCGTATTATACTTTTTTATAATAAAAGAGTGGGGTATTAAAAAATCATTTTTTGCTCTTTTAGCCTCAATTATTCCTTTTGGAACATTTTATTTTGAGAAAAAAATACTTTAAGTTTTATCTTTTATGTTTTTAAGTTCTATTTTATGTAAATCCTCCGCTTTATGTAAAATACTTTTTTCATAAGATGCTCTAATATTAAAAGTTAATTTACAAGAGTCCCCATATTCCTCATTAATAACTTTCCCGTCATATTCTTGAATTAATCGCATTGCTTCGCTAGTATTGTCATATTTAAATTTAATTATTAAAGTTTTTAATAAAAATTCTTCAATAACACTATTTAATTCAATAGCTTCTTTAGCTGCTGCCTTATAGGCGTCAATTAGACCTCTAACACCAAGTTTGGTACCACCAAAATATCTAACAACAACAATTCCTATATTAGTTAATTCAAATGAGTTAATCTGACCTAAAATAGGTGCACCAGCTGTTCCTGCAGGCTCTCCATCATCATTCCCTCTAGCATAAACATCATTTATACCTGTTTTAAAAGCATAACAAAAGTGTCTAGCAGAATGGTGCTCTTTTTTTAATCTTTCAATTTGATTTTTTAAATCAATTTCTGACTTTATTGGAAATGCATAACCCAAAAATTTACTTCCTTTTTCTTTAAATAATCCTTCAGAAAGATCACTTAGGGTGAGAAATTTATCTTTCATGTCGGTATATATCTAATTTGTTATCATCAAAATAAATTGATTTGACTTGGGTGTTATTTAAAATTATTGGAGCTTTAATTCCTTTATTAATTTTTAAATTAGATTTATAAATGAATGCCTCATCCCATAAGTTTTCATCAATAAAAGATTGCAAAGTTAAGCTTCCTCCTTCAATAATTAAGCTTTGAATATTTAAATCATATAGTTTCTTTAATATAAATGAAAGCTCATTTAAAACAGGAGTTTTAATTAATTGTACGTTATTATTAACTTCATTCCTTAAATGGTTAAAGACAATAGTTTGAAGGTTATCTGTGTAAACATTAAAAGGCTTATTTAATGTTTCTAGTTTCCTATCTAAAATAATTCTTATTGGTGAATGTCCATCAACCAACCTTGTTGTTAATGAGGGGTTATCAGTAATTAAAGTGTTTTTACCTATTAATATAGCATCTTCTTTACTTCTTAAATAATGAGAGTTTTGTTTTGATAACTGGTTACTAATAGATGTTTGAATACGATTACCATCTTTTATTTTAGCAATAAAATTATCACTACTTTCAGCCCATTTTAATATAATAAAAGGTCTTTTTTCTTGATGAAAAGTAAAAAAACGTTTATTTAATTCTCTTGCTTCTTCTTCTAATACATTTAATGTAACATTAATACCAGCATCTTTTAAAATTTGAATACCTTTACCATTAACTTTATCGAAGGAATCTGTACAAGCGATGATTACATTTGGTATTTGATGTTGTACTATTAAACTTGCACAAGGTGGTGTTTTTCCAAAATGTGCACAAGGTTCTAAACTGACGTAAATACTACATTCTTTCAACAGAGATTTATCTTTTACAGAATTAATAGCGTTTACTTCAGCGTGAGCTTCACCATGTTTTTGATGATACCCTTCGCCAATTATTTTTCCTTGATGAACAATAACACAACCTACCATAGGGTTTGGAGAAACATTTCCTTTTCCTAGCTTTGCAAGTTGTAAACATCTGTTTATGAATATTTCATTTGAGTTCATGTTGTAAAAATACAAAGAAGGACTTATTTTGTATTATAATTTTATTTAAATGTTATTAAAGAATAATAAACTAGAGTCTTTATTACCTTATTTTAAGGGGAAATTAAAAGATAACTTCTCTGAAGTAGCTATTAAAGAGCTATTTTATGCCGCCGTTTTTAAATATTTAAATTTATCTAAAATAGATGTTGTATTAAATCAAAATCAATTATTAACTGAATCCGAAATTGTTAAATTTGTTCATTTTTGTGATAAATTAAACAATAATGAACCTTATCAATATGTTTTAAAAACTGCTCATTTTTACGAATTAGATTTTTATGTAGATGAAAATGTTTTAATTCCAAGACCAGAAACAGAAGAATTAGTTTATTGGGTATTAAGAGATATAGAGCAATATAGTAGTTTAAATATCATTGATATTGGTACTGGAAGTGGTTGTATTCCTATAAGTCTATCTCACCATTCTAAAAACAAACACCAAATAATAGGTTTAGATATTAGTGGGAAAGTATTAGAGGTAGCCGAAAAAAATAATGATTATAATAATACTTCAGCTTTATTTCAACAATTTGATGCTTTAACAGCACAAAAAATTTCAATTAATAATACTGCTATTAAAGTAGATGTTATTATTAGTAATCCTCCATATATTCCATTAAGAGATAAAGCATTGATGGAAGATAATGTTTTGAAATTTGAACCTACGTTAGCTTTGTTTACATCAAACGAAAATCCTTGTATATTTTATCAAAAGATAGCTGAATTTGGTACTTTAAACCTTAATAAAGGAGGGCTTGTATATTTTGAAATACATGAAAAATATGCTAATGAAGTTATTGAAATATTACAAAAACTAACTTATACTAATATTCAATTAAAAAAAGATCATCAAGGGAAAGATAGAATGATTAAAGCTCAATACCTATGAGATATTTTCTAATTTTTTTATTTTTTATTTTAACATCATCTTTAATTAGCCAGGTTAAATTTGAAATTGATGAAGATTCAGTAGTTAATAATGATAGCTTAAAATCTATTAATCATCAATTATCTAACACATTAAAAGCTATTGGTAGTTTTTCAAAAAAATATCAATTGAATTTATCTTTAGATATGAGAAGGTCTTTTTTTTCAAAAAATTCAGTAAAAATTAATGGATTAAAGTTTTCAGGAATTATTGCAGAAAAACATAATTTAGGTATTGGTATTTACTATCTTTCCCCTAAGTCAAATATTAAAATAGGTATTGACTCTTTGGATAAATCAAGCTCTCTATCTTTTAGTTACTTTGGATTATCTTATGGTTATTTAATTAAAAATAAACAATGGTATGAATTTTTAGGTTATGTGAATTTTGGATGGGGAGATATGACTCTTTTCTATACAAATTCATTAAAAGAAAAAACTGTTTACTTTAAAGAACCTATTTTTATCATCGAACCTTCTTTATTTGGAAAATATAAACCTAGTAGATGGTTAGCCGTAGGATTAGGTTTTGGATACAGATATACAACAAATAACAGGTCTGATCTTCAAAAAGAAATCAATGATTTTATCTATTATTATCAAATCAATATTAATTTAGTAGAAGTTATTAATTGCATTACAAAAAAACATGCCTGGATAGGTTATAAGTTTTAATAATATTAGCCATGTCAATACATCAAAAAATAAAAAAAATAAGAGATAAAATAAATTCGTATAATCATCATTATTATGTTTTAGATGAGAGTTTAGTTTCTGATTATGAGTTTGATATGTTGTTAAAAGAGCTTCAAGATCTTGAAAATAAATATCCTGAGTTTAATGATGACAACTCACCAACTAAAAGAGTTGGTGGTGGTGTATTAAATAAATTTAAATCTTTTAAGCATAAAACACCAATGCTTTCTTTAAGTAATAGCTATTCAAAAGAAGAATTACTAGAGTTTAATGATAGAGTAAAAAAAATATTAGAATCCTCAGCAGATGTTGAGTATGTTTGCGAATTAAAGTATGATGGCGTTGCTATAGGTATAACTTATGAAAATGGTTTATTAAAACAAGCTTTAACAAGAGGTAATGGTATAGAAGGAGAGGATGTAACTGCAAATGTTAAAACAATTCAAACAATACCTTTAAAACTAATAGGAAATGATTATCCTGATAATTTTGAAATAAGAGGGGAGATATTTTTACCGTTAAAACAGTTTGAAAAATTAAATAAAGAAAGAGCTGAAAATAGAGAGGAGTTATATGCAAATCCAAGGAATACTGCTAGTGGCACATTAAAGCTTCATGATAGTAAAATTGTTTCAAAACGAAAATTAGACTCTTATTTATATTTTGTTATTGGCGATAACTTACATTATCAATCTCATTACAAAAATATTTTAAAGGCTGCTGATTGGGGATTTCATGTTCCTAAGCCTGAAAAAGAAATGTTACTTAAAACAACAGATTTTAATGAGATAATTAGTTTTATAGAATATTGGGATGATAAAAGATATAGTCTTCCATTTGAAATTGATGGAATTGTTATAAAAGTAGATGATTTAAAACTTCAAAAAGAACTAGGTTTCACAGCTAAAAACCCGAGATGGGCAATTTCTTATAAATTTAAAGCTGAACAAGTTTCAACAAAATTAGAATCTGTAACTTACCAAGTTGGTAGAACTGGTGCAGTTACACCTGTTGCTAATTTACAACCTGTTCTATTAGCTGGAACAACTGTTAAAAGAGCAAGTTTGCATAATGAAGACCAAATTGAAAAATTAGATTTACATATTAATGATATTGTTTTTGTAGAAAAGGGAGGTGAAATAATTCCTAAAATTGTTGGAGTAGATTTAGATGGTCGAAATCCAAATTCAAAAAAAATTAAATTTATTTCACATTGTCCTAAGTGTAGTAGTGAATTAGTTAGAAAAGAAGGAGAAGTTCAGCATTATTGTTTAAATTCTGATGAATGTCCACCACAAATAAAAGGTAAAATAGAACATTTTATTAGCCGAAAAGCAATGAATATTGATGGTATTGGTGGAGAAACTATCGATTTACTTTTCAAAAATAACTTAGTGAAAAATATTTCAGATTTATATAAATTATCTTTTTTTGACATTATTGATTTAAATAGAATAGCTGAAAAAACTGCTAATAATATTATTTTCTCAATAAAAGAATCCAAAAAGGTTGCTTTTAGTCGTGTGCTTTTTGCATTGGGTATTAGGCATATTGGTGAAACAGTTGCAAAAAAACTAACAACTCATTTTAAAAACATTGAAAATTTAATTTCTGCTAATTTTGATGAACTTATTGAAGTTGAAGAAATAGGTGATGTAATTGCTAATAGTTTAATTACATACTTAAACAATGAAACAAATGTTAGAATTCTACAATCTTTAAAAAATGATGGACTTAATTTTGAAGAATTAGAAAATGAAAAATTATCTAATAACTTAGAAGGGAAGTCTTTTGTAGTATCTGGAGTTTTTACAGTTTTTAGCAGAGATACATTAAAAAAATCTGTAGTTGATCATGGAGGTAAAATAGTATCTTCAATTTCATCTAAAACTAATTTTGTTATAGCTGGAGATAAAATGGGTCCAAGTAAACTTGCTAAAGCAGAGAAACTTAATATTCCTATTTTAACAGAGGATGATTACTTAAACATGATTAATTAAAATGAATATTATAAAAAAAATAGCGCTAAATAAATCTTTAGCTAAATCAAGAATTAAAACATTCATTTTTTTAAATGAAGCAAGATCAGTAGTTTTTTATATTAACAACGACCTACAAAAAGAAATTGCTACTAAATTAGCTGCAAAATTTAATTTTAAATTTGAAATTATTTATTTTAATTTAAATACTAAATCTGATAAATTTAATAACAAAGATTTTAACTTATTTTATAAAATAAAATCCGAAAAGTTAAATAAATTATTAATTCCTAAATATGATTTACTAATAAATTTATCTTGTGAAGATAATTTCTTCAACTATTTTATTTCTAATATTATAAATGCTAAATTTAAAATAGGTGCATCATTTTATGATAAAAAGCTAATTGATTATGATTTTACTTTACAGTTAATCAATGATAAAGTAGATAATGATTGGTATGAAGCATTGATTAAAAATTTGACAAAAAAAGAATAATATAATTCATGAAAAAATTTACAGGACTTGGTGTTGCATTGGTTACTCCATTTAATAATAACTTAGAAGTTGACTATAAGGGACTTGAAAAATTAACTAATTATTTAATAAATAATGATGTTGATTATTTAGTTATACAAGGCACTACAGGAGAGTCGGCAACTTTGTCAAATGAAGAAAAAAAGAGTGTTCTTGATTTTGTAATTAAAATTAATAATGGAAGACTACCCATTGTACTTGGTATTGGAGGTAATAACACTAAAGAGGTTGCCAATACAATAGAATCCTATAATAATTATAACGGAATTGATGGAATATTATCTGTAAGTCCCTATTATAATAAACCCTCTCAAAAAGGTGTTTTTGAGCACTTTAAATTTATTGCTTCTAAAACAAATTTACCAATTATTATATACAATGTACCAGGTAGAACGTCTTCAAATATTTTACCCGAAACAACGATAAAATTAGCTAATGAAGTTGAAAATATCATAGCTATTAAAGATGCCTGTGGAAGTATATCACAATCGATGAAAGTAATGAAGGAAGCACCTAAAAATTTCTCTGTATTGTCTGGCGATGATGATTTAGTTCTGCCATTTATCTCATCCGGAGGAGACGGAATCATATCTGTTATTGGGAATATTTTACCTAAACAATTTGCAGAAATAGTTCATAAGGCTTTAAAAGGAGATATTTTATCTATTCAAGATAAAAACTTTGATCTTTTAGATTGTATAGATATGCTTTTTGAAGAAGGGAATCCTGCAGGTGTTAAGGAAGCATTAAAGTTTATGGGTATCTGTAATAATTTTTTACGTTTACCAATGACAAATATAAGTGAAAATTTATCTCAAAAACTTAGTAAATCATTATCTAATTTTAAATAAAATGAAAAAAATAGTAACAGCTCTTTTCTCAATATCTCTTTTAATATCTTGTTCAGATGTAGAACAAAAGAATAGTGAAATTGAAATCCGAAATAATGAAATTGAACGTTTAAATAACGAGAAAATTACTTTAGAACAAAACTTATCAGAACGAGATAAAACAATAGAACAATTACTAGTTACCTTTAATCAAATTCAACAAAACCTTGACGAAATTACTAACAGAAAACAAGATGTTTTAACTAATAAAAGTAATGAGGAATTAACTTCAGCAGAAAGAGAGAGTTTAATTCAAGAAGATTTTCAAACAATTGCTGATTTATTATATGAAAATAAACAGTCTATAGCATCATTAAAGAAAACGTTGCAAAAAAATAATATTAATATTGAACAATTAGAGACGTTAATTGATGAACTTCAAGAAAAAGTAGATGTTAAAGACAAAGAAATAGAACTTTTGTCTACTCAATTAGGAGAGGTTAATCAAGAATATGTAGCTGTTTTTGATGCTTATTTAGAAAAATCAGAACAATTAGAACAAGCTATTGATGCTTTAAATACTGCTTACTATTGTTATGGTACTTATGATGAACTAATTAAAAATGAGGTTATAACAAAAGAAGGTGGTTTTGTAGGTATTGGAAAAGTTAAAAAGTTAAGAGAAGATTTTAATAAAGATTATTTTGAGCCTATTAATATTAAATATACACAAGAGATTAAAATATATGCAAAAAGTAAAGTTGAGTTTTTAACAACTCATCCTAAAGATAGCTATGAACTTAAGCAGAACAATGAAAACAAATCATTTACGATAAAAATAAATAATGCTGATGAGTTCTGGAAAATCTCAAAATATTTGGTGGTGATTGTAAATTAATATTATCTCTCATAGAGATAATATTAATTTACACTTTTATCTCTATGATTTCTTTCAAGTTCGTCGTATAGTTTTTAGATAGATGATCCTGCTTCATTTTCCAAGTTTTATTTAAAGATTGGGAGGCTAATTTAAGCTTTTTCTCCCCGTAATTATAATTCAAATTATCCATAACCTTCATTAGATCTTGGTGTTTTTGATTTTCTTCTTCAAAAATATTAAACTGCTTTGTGTTCTCTGGAGTAATACAAGAGACTATAACTCCAGCTTTTTTATACTGTAAATTTTTAATAAAAATTTCATCTAAAGCTTTTGTAGCATATTCAGCTATGGTTATAGAAGAGTTTGTAGCACTTGGAATCGTAATTGTATAACTATTTCCATATTGTTTTTCAGACGCTTTAAATCTGTTAGTTCTAATAAAAACAGATACTAAAGCACAATGAGATTTCTGTTTTCGTAATTTTTCGGCACAAGTTATAGCAAATGTTGATACACGTTCTTTAATGTAATTATAATCACTATAAGAATAGTCAAAAGATCGAGTAGTAGCAATAGCTTTCTTAGGCTCA
Source organism: uncultured Flavobacteriales bacterium (assembly GCA_943845485.1). Next base: position 10,791 of record CALTNV010000077.1, read on the forward strand.
ATTAATTCTAAACCTAACCTTTTTTTTCCTTGTAATTCTTGTTGAAGTTTTAGCCCTACAACAGTCATGTTTTTTCTTACCCAAGAGTCAGAAAGTTGAATAAAATCATAAGCTGTATTTACTTTTATTGATTTTAGTTTTTTAGCTTGTTGTCGTCCAATACCCCAAACATCCTCAATTTTCAACCATTTTAAAGCTTTTATTCTATTTTCTTCATTAATAATATAAGTTCCATTTGTTTTCTTAGGAAATTTCTTGGCTATTCTATTGGCAACTTTAGCCAATGTTTTTGTAGTACCTATACCAACACAAACAGGAATACCTGTGTTTTTAGTTACGGTATTTTTAATTTTTTGGGAATAAATGTTTAAATCAAATAAATGAAAACCATCAAGTTTTAAAAAAGCTTCATCAATACTATAAATTTCTAAATCTGGAGTAAATTTTTTTAGTGTATTCATTACTCTAGAACTCATATCTCCATATAAAGCGTAGTTTGAAGAGAAAACGCGAATATTATTTTGTTTAAAAACTTCTTTATATTTAAAAAAAGGAGCTCCCATCGGAATATACTCTTTTGCTTCATTGCTTCTAGCAATCACGCAACCATCATTGTTTGATAAAACAACAATAGGCTTGTGATTAAGAGTTGGATTAAAAACTCTTTCACAAGAGGCATAAAAATTATTACAATCAACTAAAGCAAACATTTATAATGATTTTATAACAGTTGTTACAATACCCCAAATTAAAAACTCATTATCTGGAGTAACTTTAATGGGTTTGTATTTTTTATTTTCAGCAATTAACCAAATACATTCTTTTTCAATTTTAATCCGTTTTACAGTAAATTCACCATCTATAAAACAAACAGCTATTTTATGATTAGTAAAAGGTAAACTTTTATCTATAATTAATAAATCTCCGTCAGATAGTCCTGCATCAATCATAGAGTCACCTCTAACTCTTCCGTAAAAAGTAGAGTCAGGGTGTTTTATTAACTCTTTATTTAAGTCAATAGCATTATTTAAAAAGTCATCTGCAGGTGAAGGAAACCCTGCGCTAATTCCATTTTCAACAAAAGGTAATTGAATTTTAGTATCCGTATTACTTTTAAAAAGCTGAATATTTTCGTATGACTTCTTCATACTTGCAAGTTACACAAATATAAAATTAGATGTTTTATTCAATCATTATTTTCTCTTTAAAATAGATAGAATCATTATAAATGATGATAAAATAAACACCTGAAGATAATGTAGATATATTTATTCTTTGTAAACTTTTATTTTGAAAAACTAAGCTCCCTTTAAAATCATAAATTTCAATAGTATAAGGATCATTTATTCCTGTAATATTTACTTCTTTTTTAG
>CALTNV010000078.1 GCA_943845485.1 uncultured Flavobacteriales bacterium
GCTGGAGGCGGTGGCGGCTTCGGTGGCGGTATGAACATGGATGATATATTTAGCCAATTTGGAGATGTGTTTGGCGGTGCTTTTGGCGGTGGTGGCTTCGGTGGAGGAAGTTCTAGAGGAAGAAGAGTTCGTAAAGGATCTAATTTACGTATTAAAATAAAACTTACTTTAGAAGAGATTCAAAACGGAGTTGAAAAAAATATAAAAATTAATAAGCTTGTTGAAGCCGATGGTGTTACTTTTAAAACTTGTTCAACTTGTAACGGTTCTGGGCAAGTAACCAGAGTAACTAATACCATTTTAGGGCAAATGCAAACTGCAAGTACTTGTAACACTTGTCAGGGTACTGGTAAAATTATTGATAATAAACCAGCTGATGCCGACAGTCAAGGGTTAAAAAAACAAGAAGAAAAAGTATCTATAGATATACCTGCAGGAGTTGAAGACGGTATGCAGTTAAGTGTTTCTGGAAAAGGTAATTCTGCTCCATTTGGTGGTGTTCCTGGCGATTTAATTGTCTTAATTGAAGAGGTTGAACACGAATCCTTACAAAGAGAAGGAGGTAATTTGCATTATGAACTTTTTGTAAATGTTGTTGATGCAATTTTAGGTGGTTCTTACGAAGTTCCTATGGTAACTGGTAAAGCTAAAATTAAAATTGAGCCTGGCACAATGAGTGGTAAGGTATTAAGACTTAAAGGTAAAGGATTGCCTTCTGTTAATTCTTACGGAAAAGGTGATATTTTAGTTCATATTAATATTTGGACACCTCAAAAAGTTAGCAATGAGGAAAAAACAATGTTAACTAAACTTAGAGAGAGTGAAAATTTCACTCCGAATCCTTCTAAAAAAGACAAAACTTTTTTTAATAAAATGAAAAGTTTTTTTAATTAATAAATTTAAGTACAACAAAAAGAGAGGTAAGCACAGGTTTACCTCTCTTTTTGTTTACACAAATAATTGCGTATCTTTTTCAATATCATTCGTTAGCAAATGATCTACAATTGCATTAATCTTCATTTCATTTGAGTAGATGAAGTTTAAGGCATCAAGCTCTAAATTATTAAGGTTTTTACTTGTTACATCATCCATCTTAGCATTAGCTTTTATTATTTTAGGTTCTAATCTTATGTAGTTTTTTTTGAGTTTGGGTTCCAATGTATCATAAATTTGTTTTAAATGATAATCAACAGTACTAGCATTTGATGTCATCATAATATCAATGACGGGCTTAACCCATGCTGCCAAACCTGCTCTTTTCATTTTTTTATAGGAGTATTTTTTTTCAACCGTTCCAGTTCCTATTGATACTATATACATGTCTTTTGCGGTTGGAAAAGAAGGTTTATCAATTTTATTTAACACCTTTTTAAAATCTATTCCTCTAGCTTCGCTGTAAGCACACATTGTAGGATTTGATGCGAAAACACCTCCGTCAATTAATGCAAATTCATCATTTTTTAAATTTTTAATTAATGCTGGCTCAAAGTAAGTAGGTGCTGCAGAAGTAGCTCTAGCAATATCTCTGATTTTGAAATTATGCCCTTCATCTTTTTCAGCGTCAAGTTTGTTATGAATCATTACTTTACGATTTTCAATATCGTAACTTGTAATAATACCGGGTTTTATAAATTCTTTAATGGTTTTGTTTTCAAAAAATCTAAGCAATAATTTTTCTAAATTTTTGGCGCTATATTTTTCATCAAATATTGAGAAAAGAGATGTTATTTCTCTTATTTTACTTTTTTTGAAAATTTCATTTCCATGAATTTTGTAAAGTTTTACTGCCTCACTGGCATCATATTTTGGCAAGTTTTTTTCTGGAGTTAGATAACAAGCTGTTAAAATACCTCCCGTACTTGTTCCTGCTATAAAATCAAAATAATTAGAAATATATTCTTTTTTACCTGTTTTTTCAGACAATCTATTTTCTATTTCTCTTATAATAACAGCAGGAAGTAAACCTCTTATTCCACCACCATCAATGGATAAAATATTTATTTTTTTCATTAGTTTATCAATTAGTTTTTTCTGTTTTTTAATATTAGTAATTTTACCACAAACTTTAATTCAAACTCATTGAAAAAAATTAATATAGCTATAGATGGTTTTTCATCTTGTGGTAAAAGTACCATAGCAAAAGTATTAGCTAAAGAATATAATTATATTTTTGTTGACTCAGGAGCAATGTATAGAGCAATAACCTTTTTTGCTTTAGAAAATAAAATCATCAATAATAGTTTTATTGATAAGCAGTTATTAATAGAAAAGTTACCATTTATAGATGTTTATTTTGAAAATGTTAATGGTACATCTACTGTTTTTTTGAATGGCGATAATATAGAAGCTGATATTAGATCATTAAAAGTGGCAAGTTGGGTAAGTAAAATTGCTCAAATAAATGAGGTTAGACATAAACTTGTGGGTTTACAACAAAAGATGGGGGAAAGTAAAGGGGTTATTATGGATGGTAGAGATATAGGAACAGTTGTTTTTCCTAATGCAGAGGTAAAACTTTTTATTACTGCTGATACCGATGTTAGAGTTTCCCGAAGGTTAAAGGATTTAACTGGTGTTACGTTTAATGAAGTAAAAGAAAATTTATTAGACAGAGATAAAAAAGATACAGAAAGAAAAAATAGCCCTTTAAAAATAGCCCAAGATGCAGTTGTTATTGATAATACAAACTTATCTCCTACAGAACAAATACTAATGATTAAAGCCTTAATAAATTACAGGTTAGCTTAATAAAATTATTTATTATTAATAATGGATTGAATGTAAAGAAATAGAAACATAATACCTCCATTTAAAATGACAAGTTCAGCACCTGATTTATAATTAAAATGGCTTACTAAATAACTATTTATAAAATAAGTTATTAGCGGTGATGCTATACTAAAAATAATTAAATTAGGTCCTTTGACTTTCAATTTGGTTAATATTCCAAAACTAAACAATCCTAATAAAGGTCCATAAGTATACCCTGCAAATGTTAACAAGCTACTTATTACATTTTCTTGTAAGTTTTTTTTAAATATAATAATGGTGATGATTAATAAAATAGACATTATAATGTGTACCATTCTTTGTTGTTTCTTTTTTAAAGAAGTACTCTCTACGTCCTTGAAATTTAAAAAATCATAACAAACAGTTGTTGTTAATGAGGTTAAAGCGCTATCGGCACTTGAGTACGCAGCAGCAATTAAACCCAATATGAAAAAGATTCCCACTCCGAGTCCTAAATTACTATTTAATGCAATTTCAGGAAAAAGCATATCTGTTTTTTCTGGAATATTTAATCCATTAATATTAGAATAACTAAATAATAATACGCCCAAAAATAAAAATAAAGCATTCACTAAAATAAGTACTAAGCTAAAAGAGAACATGTTTTTTTTTGCTTCAGACAAATTCCTACAAGTAAGGTTCTTTTGCATCATATCTTGGTCAAGTCCTGTCATACTTATAGTAATAAAAATACCGGCAAGAATTTGTTTGATAAAAAAGGTTTTACTTTTGTAGTCATCAAAATTGAAAATATTAAAATAATTATTTTCAGTTGCTTCTTTTATCATGTTTTCATAGCCTATATTTTGTAATAAAACTATTATGGTAATAGTCAATGAGATTAGCATAAATAGCGTTTGTAAGGTGTCTGTTATTACAATGGTTTTAATACCCCCTTTATTTGTGTAAATCCATATAAATAATACCGATAATATTACGGTTATTTCAAAAGGTACTCCCCATTTACTAAAAATAAAAGTATCTAAAACACTAGCTACTAAGAATAATCTAAATGATGCGCCAATAACTCTTGAAATTATAAAGAAAATAGCTCCTGTTTTGTATCCATACGCATCAAAACGGTTATTTAAATAAGAGTAGATAGATACTAAATTCATTTTATAGTAAATAGGTAGCAACACTTGTGCAACAATAATGTATCCAATAAAATATCCGAAAACAATTTGCATGTAATGCATTTGCGAGCCGCCTATCCACCCAGGAATAGAGATAAATGTTACGCCAGATAAACTAGCTCCAATCATTCCAAAAGCTACTAAATACCAAGGCGAACTTTTGTCTCCAGTAAAAAAAGATTCAGAAGTGTTTTTTTTATTACTAATCTTACCAATATACATTAGTAAAATAAAATAACTTACAATGATAGTTAGAATGATATATGGGTTCATAGTTTTATTTAATGCTTAAATTACAATTAGATAAAATTAAATGAATTTCTTAACAAATTGTTAAAAGCAGTAGTTAAATAAGAAAAATATTATAATTTTATACAACACTCAAAAAAATAATTATGAAAAAAATAATTTATAGTTTAGTAGGAGCAGCATTAATAACTTTTGCTTCTTGTAGTAATACTCCTTCAGGAGAAAAGTCAGTGACAATTCCTTGTTCAGGATCTAAATACAGAACAGATAAAAAACATTTTAGAGCGTCAGGTATTGGAGAAAGCCTAGATCAAATGACTTCTAAGAAAAAATCAGAGGCTAATGCTAAAGCAGCTTTGGCTGGGTATATTTCTAGTACTATGAAAATTGTTGGAGATAATTATGTTAATTCAACTGAGTTTAACAACAAAGAAGAGATTACTGAAACTTTTCAAGAAAATGCAAGAACAGTTGTGAATCAAGTATTGGCAGGTGTTTCAGTTGTTTGTGAAGAGCAGACGTTAACATCTGGAAAAAAAGGTGCTCAGGCAAAATATAAAACTTATACAGCAATTGAAGTTTCTACGGATGATATCGTTGGTGCTTTAAACTCTAAGCTTAGTAAAGACGAAAAGTTAAAAGCTATGTATAACTACGAAAAGTTTAAAGAAACTTTTGATGATGAAATGTCAAAAATGGAGAATAATTAACATTAACTTTTTATTGTAAGTGGAGTTTCATACTTTTGAAACTCCACTTTTTTTGTGTCTATTTTTACCCTAAAATATCATCAATGAAAAAATGTTTTTTCTTATTATTTATATTAATTATTCATCATCATAATGTTTTCAGTCAAACTAAAACTTTGACAAAAAGCAATAAAAAAAATTTAGTTCATAAATCTGCCGATTCATTAACTAAAGTAAAAGGGAAAGGAAAAACAATTGAATTAGCTAAAGAAAACTCTTTATGGTTTTTAAATAACGAAGTGATTAATCAATTAAAAGATTCTTTATTGAGTGTTTCAATACTTGAAAATTCTGATAGAGAGTTGTTTTTAATTAAAAAGCGTTTTGAAAATAAAAACCTTATTGATTCTTTATTATTTTTAAAAAACACCTTCGATTATTATTCTAAAGAAAATATAACTTCAACTTATTGGGAGCAATTAAAAAATAAAAAAAGAAAAAATATTTATTTTGATTTTTATATTTCTTACTATTTTTCAGAAGGTGATTTAAATGTGCTGAAAAATGAATATGTTTTCGTTTCTACCTCATTAAATAAAATATATCATAGAGTTACTAATCTTAATTTGAAAGAAACATCTATCCGTAATTTAATTGCTTATCAGGACACAATAGCTAAAGTATCAAGTTTATTTTTGAATGAAAATAAGTTGAAATCGTTAAGTAACGTAAAATCCTCTATTCATGATTATTTATTAAACTTATCAATTAACGTATCTCAGCACGAAAAAGGGATTTTTATGTATGATGTTTATAATCGTACTTCAGATAGTGTTTTACCGTTTAAAAAATCAGCTAAAATTATTTCTAACTGTGTTCAGATAAGTAATGTTTTAACATCATCAAAATCAAATACTGTTTATTATAATAATCATTTATGTAAAATGGATAGGCAATTGATTAAAATTATAATTCCTTTAACGGAGGATATAGAATTAACCAAGGTTGTTGATGTAAACCCTAAAAAAAGTACTTCAAAAATTAAGTTGTTATCTGATTTACAAATTGTAAGAACAAAAAAAAGTTATAAAGGGATTATAAAAATTCAATTAGACTCAGAAACGAATGTTGAGTTGTTAAAAACAGTGTCTATTGATATTTATGGAACAAAAATAAAAGGAGAAATAATCAACCCTTCAGTTTTAAAATCAAACAATATGTATATTATAGAGTTTGATTTACCAAAATATTCTTATAAAGAAACGGAATATATATGGCAATTAACCTTTTATTCAAAAGACAGGTTAAGTAATCTTGAACAAAGCTATGAATTTTACAAAGTAAATTATTTTCTTGATTAATTAGTCATATATAAGTGTGCTTAAATCTTCCTCTTTAAATACTGCTTGTGAAGTTGTAAGTATTTCATAGCTATTAATCATGTTTATTTTCTCGTATACTTCCTCATAAGTATCAATTTTATTAAAGTAAAACAAACTTCTTGCATTACTTATCATCAAGCCATTATTAGACTCTTGAGACACTTTTAACTGACCTATCAATTGTTTTTTGTACCTATTCAATTGCAATTCAGTTAACAAGTTGTCAGTTAATTTTTTTAGTTCGGTTTTTACCAAGCTCATTGTTTTTGATACATACTTACTATCTGTTCCAAAATAAATATTAAATATTCCTGCATCTGAATATGGTGTATAGTTCGATTCTATATGATAAGCATAGCCATATTTTTCTCTAATATTTAAATTTAATTTTGAGTTTAATGCAGGTCCTCCAAGAATGTTATTTAATAAAATCATAGCACTTTTACTATTGTCTATTATAGATGGAGCTTTATTACCTAATAAAACGTGGGTTTGGTAGGTATCTTTAGTTTCTTTTTCTTCAAAAGAAGAATAATTGTGTATTTCAACTTTATTTCCTTCAAAATTAGTATCAAAGTTTGTAGAGAAATACTTTAGGCAATATTTTTCAAATTTACCATGATTTAAATCACCCACATAGCTTAATACAATATTTTTAGAATTAAATCTTCGTTTAAAAAATAAAATTAAGTCTTTTTGATTAATTTGATTGACTGATTGTTCACTTCCAAGAATAGAGTTTCCTAACGAGTGATTTTTAAAAATCTTGTCTTCAAATTCATCAAATATTAATTCTGATGGACTATCCAAATAGCTATTAATTTCGTCTATAATTACTGCTTTTTCTTTTTCTACCTCTTTTAAAGGAAAATTAGAATTAAATATAATATCACTTAAAATATCAAATGCTTTCTGGTGATATTCCTTAGGATAAGTGGCGAAAATAAAAGTTTCTTCTTTAGTTGTATAAGCATTCAATTCACCACCAACAGCATCTAAACTACTTAGTATATGAAAGGCCTTTCTTTTATTTGTACCTTTAAATAAGCAGTGCTCAACAAAATGTGCAGTACCGTTTTTAGATTTTAAATCGTGCCTGGCACCGCTAAAAATCATTGCTCCTAAATGACTTACTTCCGAGGTGTTTTTATGATGAATGGTTTTTAACCCATTATTAAGTTCTAATACTTTTTCAGTATGCATGCATGTTGTTTTTTTACAAAGATAGTTAACTTTGTTATTGTATTGTTTTTTAATGTTAAATCATGTTATTTTTTAGATTAATTGTTCTTTTGACGTTTTAAGTCTTCATTCCGTTAAATAAATGAATTGATTACTTAAGTATTTAGTATTAAAATAATATTGCAATTAATTGGTAATTAGGATTATGAAATGTAAATTAGAGATTAATTAATGTTAAAATAAAAGTTAAATTATGAATAAAAAACTACTTTTTGGAGCAGCCTTTTTAGGTTTAAGCTCTATTGCTAGTGCACAAACATTGTTTGAAGATGACTTCAGCAATGGTGATGCAAAATGGACCATTGATAATGGAACAAGTAATGGATTTCCAGCACAAACCAATGGAGGAATGTTTGTAATGGATCCTATTAATGGTCAAGGTTTAGAAAATTACTCATTGCAGCTTAATAATGATTATTTTGGTTTAGATAATGATCGTTATACTCGAGTTTCGGATGATGCAGAGGTATACCTGAATTTGGATGATAACAAGTGGTATTTAGTTGAAAACGATACTGAGTTAGTTGATTTTGATCCTGAAGTAGAATTAACTGGTGGAAGTGCAAATATAGAAGGGTCTAAAGATAACGTTTTTTATTCTGTTGCAAATTTTATTTGGAATGCAACTTCAAATTTTAAAGAACCTACTGGAGAGTTATTTCCTGGTACTCAAAATGGGTATGTCAATAATTCATTATCACAAGGCAATCAATTAGTAGCTTACACTAACTTTTGGTTGAGATATTGGGTGCAAAACTCTAATAACGGAGTATATGATTATGATGGAAGGGTTATTGCACCTGCATTACAGACTAATGTTTATACTGCAGAAATAACTGATGCTATTGATGTTGCTGATGCATCACAAAAGTTAGTGTTGTCATTTTACCAATCTGGTATTCAGTTTGATGATAATAGAACAGTAGAAATTTCATATTCATCTGATGGAACAAATTATTCAGCTTGGGAAACAGCATGGACATCTTCTTTTGAAAATGTTAATGGAGCTGTTGTTAACGCTGGTGAACCTTCTGGTTCAGTTACTTATGTTGGTGATTCTGCTTTAGCCCAAAGACCTGTTTATTATTTCGATGGTACAGATTATATTGTCTTACCATTAAATTATGGTATGGATCCTTCTGCATTAAAAGAAACTCCTGGAGATTCTTTATATTTTGATGTACAAGCTTTTGGAAAAACTACTGAGATACTTGCAGCTTTTGAAGAAGTTGATTTACAATTTCCATTAAATACTCAAAAAATTAAATTAAGGTTTAAAAATATCACTTCTGACTCAGATTTTACGGGTGTTGGTGAAGGAGGAAAATTTAATGGCGATTGGTTTGTTGATGATGTAGCTGTTAAAGTTAAAGCTGCTGAAGATGTAGCTGTTAATTTTGCCTTCCATGGTTCTAATTCTAGTACTTTATACTCTGGTGCTGATAGTGTTTTACAAACTAATTATTTTAAACAAATTGCTAAAAATACTTTAGAGGATACTGATGTTGTTGTTATTACCGCCGAGGTTACTAATAATGGTTCCGAAACTACTATTGCAGGTGATGCTAGTCAGTATTTTAAATTAACTGTTACTTCTAATGGAAGTGAGGTTTATACAGAAAATGTTAACCTTAAAGATGGAGATGATTTATTTGCTGAAGCTGATACATCTTATATCATTAATTTTGGAATCCCTGGTTCTGCATTAACTACTAATGATAATCTAGGTAATTTAGAGCTTGGTTCTGAGTATGTTTACAAAGTTGAAGCAGTTGGTTATGTAGGTAATTTAGGTACTCTTTCTGCTGTTGGTAATTTCTATGTTCACCCAACAGTTTCATCAAAAGAGATTCTAACTTCTGTAGATACT
>CALTNV010000079.1 GCA_943845485.1 uncultured Flavobacteriales bacterium
AAATTTCACACAAGAAGCATGAATGTCAGACATAATTGTTTTTAATTTCGCATCAACTTCTTCTCTCGTCCAGTTGAAACGTAAAGAGTTTTGAGACATTTCTAAACCAGAAGTTGCAACACCACCAGCATTTGAAGCTTTTCCAGGAGCAAATAATATTTTTGCAGCATGGAATTTTTCAATAGCTTCTGGAGTAGAAGGCATATTTGCACCCTCAGAAACAGCAATACATCCATTTGCTAATAAAGTAGCAGCATCATCTCCATTTAATTCATTTTGAGTAGCGCATGGTAAAGCGACATCACATTTAGTACCCCAAGGTGTTTTACCAGCATGGAAATCAGCACCAAATTTGTCTGCATATTCTTTTACACGTCCTCTTTTTACATTCTTAAGTTCTTTTAAGAAATCTAATTTTTCTGTATTAAATCCTGCAGCATCATAAATATAACCTGATGAATCAGATACAGTAACAACCTTAGCACCAAGTTCTAGAGCTTTTTCAATAGCATACTGAGCAACGTTTCCTGAACCGGAAACAACGACTGTTTTACCATCAAAAGAAGTTCCTTTTGATTTTAACATATGGTCAGCAAAATAAACAGTACCATATCCTGTAGCTTCAGGTCTGATTAAAGAACCACCCCAGTTTAAACCTTTTCCAGTTAAAACTCCAGTAAATTCATTTCTTAATCTTTTATATTGACCGAACATGTAACCAATTTCACGTCCACCAACACCTATATCTCCAGCAGGAACATCAGTATTAGCTCCAATATGACGAGATAATTCTGTCATGAAAGATTGACAAAAACGCATTACTTCAGCATCTGATTTTCCTTTTGGATTAAAATCAGAACCACCTTTACCACCACCCATTGGTAATGTAGTTAATGAATTTTTAAAGATTTGTTCGAAACCTAAAAACTTTAAAATAGATAAGTTTACTGAAGGATGAAACCTCAGTCCTCCTTTATAAGGTCCAATAGCAGAGTTAAATTCAACTCTATATCCTCTATTTACATGAATACCACCTTTGTCATCAGTCCAAGGTACTCTAAACATAAGAGTTCTTTCTGGCTCAATAATTCTTTCTAAGATGTTTTCTTTTTGATATTTTTCGTTTTCAGCAATAAAAGGTATAATTGTTTCAGCAACTTCTTCTACTGCTTGAATAAATTCTGGCTCGTTTGCATTTTTAGCAGAAACTTTAGCCATAAACTCATTAATTTGAGCTTCGTATTTATTTTCCATGATCTATCTATAAGGATTAACTATAAATTTTAATAGAACAAATTTATAATTTTTATTTAATGTAAGTGAATATCTAGTTGTGATATTTTTAATATTTTAATATAAGTGTTTTTACTTGCGTATATTTTTCAATTTAAATAGTGGTAAGTTGGTATTTGTTTAAGAGTGTTTTTTAGTGAAATTTAAGGCTACTAAAAACCTTGTATATACATACTATTATGACTGTTTATAGATATTTAATTTTTTTCTTTTTTTTAAGTGCTTTAAATTTATTTGGTTTTACAGATACATTTGTAATTAATGAAAATGATAGAAATGTTAATTATTCTTATCTAGAAAATAGAGGTCAGTTTCCTAATAAAGTTAAATTTTCAACCCAATTAAGTGATGGGCAGTTGTTTTTTGAAAAAAACAAATTAACTTTTAATTTATATGATGCCCATGAAGTTCATGAGTTAATGTATGATGCAGAGACTGAGCCTTCTGGGGATGAATTGGTTAAATATCATAGTTTTAATATTTTATTTTTAAATGCTAATCATAATGTTTTGTTGACTGGTGTAAATCCAAAGTCATATAAGACCAATTTTTTTATTGGTAATGATTATGAAAGTTGGATTACAAGTGTGAATTCTTATGAACAAATATACTATTCAAATATATATACTGATGTGGATATGGTAGTTAATAGTAAGAATTTAAAATATGATTTTATTGTAAAGCCAAAAGCAGATGTTTCACAAATACAATTGCAAATTAACGGAGCAAATGTTCTTTTAGGTTTAAATCAAGAGGAGTTGATAATTGAAAATACGGTAAATTCTTTAATAAAAGGTAAACCTATTGTTTATCAGGTAATTAATAACGAAAAAATATTTATTAATACGAGATACCGATTAGAAAATAATATTGTGACTTTTGAATTACTTGATAGTTATAACGATAATTATGAATTAGTTATTGATCCTGAATTGATTTTTGCAACTTATAGTGGTTCAACGGGTTTAGTTTCTGCCGATGCATCAACTTATGATAGTCAAGGTAATATTTATGTTTCCGGAGGAACTTTTAGTTCTGGTTATCCAACTACACTTGGAGCTTATCAAGAGTCAGTTAATTCTGCAGGTTTTTCAATGGGAATTCAAAAGTTCTCCTCTGATGGTACTAGTTTGTTATTTGCAACCTATTTATCTGGTTCTAATGGTAATGATTATCCTTTAAGTATGATTGTTGATGAAAACGATAATTTATATGTTTTGTCAACATCAGATGCTAATGATTATCCAATTGTTAATGGTGCAAATGCCTCATATGGTGAGAGTCGAGATTATGTTGTTTCTCTTTTAAGTTCAAATGGTTCATCACTATTGTCTTCTACATACTTAGGTGGTAGTGGTGCTGAGGGTGCTTATTCGTCAAGAATGCCTTGTGCAATACATTATAAAAATAATAAGGTCTATGTTGTAGGAACTACCGAATCTGATAACTTACCAAGTGTAGTAAACAGCTTTTCAGGGAACAAAGATGCGTTTTTAAGTAGTTTAAATGCAGACTTAAGTATTGTCGAATGGACCAGGTATTTCGGAGGAGTAGGAGAGGATGTTGGTATTGATGTAAAAGTAGCATCAAATGGTTCAATATATATGGCAGGTTATACTTATAGTGAAGATTTTCCTGTAACATCAAATGCTTTCCAATCTAGCTATATTGATAAAGGTGATGGGTTCATTATTAATATATCTCAAAACGGACAAAATTTGATTAATTCAACTTACATTGGCGCAGATGAGGTTGATAAAGTGAAGTTTTTAGAACTATCAACAACTGGAGATGTGTATGTTATTGGAGCTACAAAAGGAACTTACCCTATTTTCAATTCTTCTTATAGTTCTTCAGGAGCTATATCATATTTTATACATTCGTTAGATTCTAGTTTACAAAATCAAATCTTTAGTACATCTATTGGTTGTGATGGAACAGAAAGAGATATCAGTAATAGTTTTTCTCCATCGGCTTTTGGATTAGATGCTTGTAATAATATATATTTTACTGGGGTTGTGTCTGGAGATGGTTTTCCTGTTACTCCTGATGCCATATCTTCTTCAAGAAGAGGTTTGTATATGGCTGTATTGTCAAATGGAGGAAATGATTTAAAATTTGGTAGTTACTTTGGGTCTTCTTCAGGTTCTCATTATCACCAGGCATCAAATAATAAATATGATAAAAATGGAGTTCTCTATCATACTGAATGTACTGTAGGAGATGATTATCCGATTACGCCAAATGCTTATTCTGAAAAAATGACTTTTATGAATGATGCCGCTACATTCAAAATAGATTTTAATTTTCAAGACTTTTTAAATGAAGATGGTTATCAAGATAAACAAACTGTTGTTTATTGTGGTGATTTAGATTCTCTACTTTTAGATCATAGCTTTAATAATGTAGAGTACTTATGGTCAACGGGCGAAGTAACCAAAAATATCCTTCCAGTATCAACAGGTCAATATTCAGTTCAGATCTTCAATGAATGTTCAGTAATTTATGATACCCTAACTGTGGAGTTAAATATGGATAGTATTGGAGTTTTAAAAATCAATGAAAATTGTGATGATGGGAGTGGTTCAATTCAATTGACTTACGATTCTTTAAAGTTTAATAAAACAAATATATTATGGGTTGATGATTTTTCAAATTCATTAAATAGGAATCAATTAGAATCTGGAACATATCGTTTTGTAATAGATGAAACAATTTGTGTTGATACAATATCTATTGATATTGTTGATAGCTCAAAGCTAGAAATTGATTCAGTAGTAACTTCAAACAATATATGTTTTGGAGATTCCTTGGGGTTAATAGAAGTATTTGCAGATACTGAAGTAATCGACTCTATGTCTTTTAATTGGACTCATGATACATTGTTAAATTCACATATAGCTTCATCACTTCCTAATGGAGTCTATCAATTAAAAATATCAAATAATGATTTTTGTAGTATTACTTATAATTTAACAATTAACTCTAATGATCCTATTACTATTCAAAGTAGCTCTAAAGATGATCACTGTAATGACTCTGTAGGTGAATTAAATTATCAAATTATTACTTCTTTAGACACCAATGAGTTAAAGTATAGTTTTAATGGTGAGCGTTGTAATAGTTTAGATTTTAATGATTTATCTAAAGGGGAATATGTTTTTACAGTAGAAGACTTAAATGGATGTTTATTTGAAAAACTTGATACTTTAAAACAAGTATCAACAATACCTTTGAGTTTATCAGTGAAAAACAATTGTTTCTTAGATAATTCAATTTTAAAAGTTAATTCTTTAGACTCAAATGTTGTTATAACTGATGCGAAATATTTTATTAATGGAGCTTTACGTTATGGAAATGAAGTAGAACATCAATTTGAAAATATTGGAATTAATCAGGTTAAGGTAATAGCTTTTTCTGAAAGTGGTTGTGTAGATAGTATTTCTAAGGAAATTATGATTAATTCTAATTCAGAAGCTATTTTTAATGATAGTATTGAAATTTGTGGTTTTCAAACAATACAACTAAATAATCAATCTTTAAATATTGTTAATTCAACTTGGCTTGTAAATAATTCAATTATAAGCCAAGTTGAAAATCCCAAAGTGAAATTTGATAAATATGGAACGAACAGTGTTAGTCTAATAGTGAAAAATGAGTTTGGTTGTATAGATACTTTTACAAGGGGAAATGCAGTTGTTGTAAAGCCTGTTCCTAGATTAAACATGAAGATAAGTAGTGAGTTTTTAGTTTTTCCAGAAAATTATATTGAGGTTACTTTAACTGAACTGTCAGATTCAAATAGATATTACATAGAAGGAGATGAGATGAGTTCTAAAAAAATATTCTTTAATAACACAGGAATCTTTTCAATTTGTAGTCGTGTTATATCAAATTTTAATTGTGAAGCTATAGCTTGTAAAGAAGTTCTTGTTTATGATAAACCTCAAATTTTAATACCAAATGCATTTACTCCCAATAATGATGGTGTAAATGATTTCTTTGAAGTAGAAAATATTAATATTAATGAGTTTAATATTGAGATTTTTGACAGATGGGGACAAACGGTCTTTTTTAGTAATGATGTTAATTTTAAATGGTCAGGAGAAGTTAATGTTGAAAGTAAGTCTAAAAATGACACCTATTTTTATAAAATTGAATATTTAGATATTTTTAATGCTAAATCATATAAAGAAGGAACAGTAACTATTTTAAAATAAATGGAGTCTAATTTAGTTTTAGAAGATAGCGTTAGTCAATATTTGAAAGAAGATTATCTGCATTTTTTTTGGAAAAGTAAAAAGTTAATCAATTATAAATTGTTTTCTGATACAAAAGAGTTGATTACTATTTTAGATTTTGGTCAACATAATCTTGGAAATGGTCCTGATTTTTTAAACTGTAAGGTTCGAATAAATGATGTTGTTTGGTTTGGAAATGTAGAAATTCATATTAATTCTGAAGATTGGTATAATCATAAACATCATAATGATGATAATTTCAATAATGTTATCTTACATGTTGTTTATAATCATAATTCAAAAAAAGTATTTGATTTTCCTGTATTAGAATTAAAAGATCAAATAGAAGAAAGTGCCTTTTTTAAGATGATTGATTTTTTCAGCAATGAAAATAAAATACCATGTAGTAAAAAAATCTTAAATATTGATTCTTTAAAAATGAATATGTTTAAAGAATCCTTAGTAATAGATCGTATTCATCACAAAGCGATTAAACTAAAGTTTTTTTTGAATGATTGTAATAATAATTGGGTAGAATTAATCCACTATGCTTTTTTTTTAGCTTTTGGAATGAAGAATAATGAAGTTGCAATGTTAGAGCTTTATCAATCATTACCAAAAAATGTTTTAAATGATATGGTTGTGAATCAAAAAGCAAAACAATGTGAGGCTTTGTTGTTGGGTCAAGCTGGATTTCTGCAAAAGATTGACGAATTTGATGCCGCACCTTCTTATTTTCTTGAATTAAAAGATGAATACATTTACTTACGTAATAAATATAATCTAAAAGAGACAAGAATCCATTGGAGAACAAAATCTATTAGGCCAATTAACTCACCATCAATTAGAATTGTTCAAATGGCTAATTTTTTATGCTCCGGAATGATCAGTTTTGATCAGTTAGAAGTGCTTTTATTTCAAGATTCAATTAAGTTTTCGCCCTCTACTCAAAATGAAATTTGGAGAAATTACTATACACTTTCAAAAAAAGTTAAAACTTTTAATGCTGATTTATCGATTAGTTTTCAAAACCATTTAAAAATAAATGTTTTAATGCCTTTAATTTATTTAAAACAAGTTTATTTTGTTGGTACTTTTGATGAGTCTACAATACGTGTTTTAGATCAAATTGATTCAGAAAAAAATTCGATAGTTAAATTATTTGGAGATTTAGGCTTAGAGGTTAAAACAGCTTTTGACAGTCAAGCATACTTACACTTAAAAAAAGAATATTGCAATCAAAAAAAATGTTTGTCTTGTATGGTTGGAGTTAATTTATTAATTTGAATTTTTTAATATAAAAATCAAATTAATGAATAAACCTGTAAAGTATAAATATGGCGTGTTTTTTAAACTTTATTTTGCTTTAGGTTTAATGTTTTTTGTTATTTTTATTGGTACTTCAGGTTATATGATAGTTGAAGGTTGGACTTTCTTAGAGAGTTTATACATGACAATTATTACAGTGTCTACAGTTGGTTTTCAAGAAGTTCATCCTCTTTCTGATTTCGGTAGGTTATTTACAGCTATATTAATTGTGAGTTCTTTGGGGATTTTTGGTTTTGCAATCACTTCCATTACAACCTATATTGTTAGTGGAGAAATGAAGGATTATTTTATTAAATATAAAGGAATGTCAAAAATTAATAAACTAGAAGGTCATGTAATTATTTGTGGGTATGGAAGAGTAGGTCAAAAAGCTGTTGAGGTTTTACTTTTTCATAAAAAGAAGTTTGTTGTTATCGAAAAATCTACTAAAATTATAGAAGAGAACCAAGATAATAAAGATTATCTTTTTTTAGAAGGTGAAGCTACCATGGATGATGTTTTGTCAAAAGCTGGAGTTGAAAAAGCAAGCTCAATTATTATAGCGTTACCTAATGATGCTGATAATTTATTTGTTGTTGTTTCTGCTAGAGAATTGAACAAAAAAATAAAAATTATTAGTAGGTCTTCTAATCCTTCCTCTGTCAAAAAACTTAAAATTGCAGGAGCTGACAATGTTATAATGCCAGATACTGTAGGAGGGTCGCATATGGCTTCTTTGGTGATTACTCCAGATGTAATGGAGTTTTTAGATATGATTAGAGTTGATGGAGTTGGAGAGTCTAATTTAGAGGAAGTTTCATTTGATTCTTTAAAGGATAGCTTTAAGTTTAACACCATTGGTGATTTAAATGCATATGATATTACAGGATGTAAGATTGTTGGGTATAAATCTGCTGTGGGGGATTATATTATTAATCCTTCTAAAGAAACAAGGGTAGAAAAAGGGTCAAAATTGTTTGCTTTAGGAAGTGCTACCCAAATTCATAATTTAAAAGAACTTATTAATCAATAAAATCATCAATTTTCTTTAAATCAATATATTTTTCTTTGAAATTATAAAAATCTATTATTTTTGTTCAAAAAACTAAAGTATGTTTAAAAAAATAAATCAATTATTTCTTTTTTTATCTTTTGTAGTTAGCCCTTTGCTTGCTAATTCTCA
>CALTNV010000080.1 GCA_943845485.1 uncultured Flavobacteriales bacterium
ATTTCTTGTGAAACTTAAATCTCTTTTTGCCATCTTTATAAATATCTACAAATTAAAATCTAAAATGAGAAAATGCCTTATTTGCATCTGCCATACGATGAACATCTTCTTTCTTCTTGAAAGCAGCACCCTCTTCTTTGTAGGCAGCTAAAATCTCACCAGCTAATTTTTGACTAAAAGACTTTTCATTTCTCTTTCTAGCGAAACTAATCATCCACTTCATAGCCATTGACTCTTTTCTAGAATCTCTAATCGGTTGTGGAATTTGAAAAGTAGACCCACCTACTCTTCTACTTCTAACCTCAACAGCAGGAGTAACATTTGCTAGACCTTTTTGAAAAACCTCTAAACCAGAAACATCTTCCACCTTATCTTCAATGATCTCGACAGCTTGATAGAAAAGTTTTAAAGCTAAACTCTTCTTTCCGCTCATCATCATGTTATTCACAAAACGCGTTACTTGAACTTCTCCAAATTTAGGATCTGGAAGCGTTATTTGTCGTTTTACTACACCTTTTCTCATGACTTAATATCCTTAAATACTTTAAATTATTTTTTAACCTTTGGCTTTTTTGCACCATACTTAGATCTTCTCTGAGTTCTTCCTTCTACACCAGCAGTATCAAGAGCACCACGAACCACGTGATATCTTACACCAGGTAAATCTTTAACTCTTCCTCCTCTAACTAAGACAATAGAGTGTTCTTGTAAATTGTGACCTTCACCACCAATATACGCATTCACTTCTTTACCATTTGTTAAACGAACCCTTGCAACTTTTCTCATTGCAGAGTTTGGTTTTTTAGGAGTCGTTGTGTAAACTCTTACACAAACACCTCTTCTTTGCGGACATGAATCTAAAGCCGCGGACTTACTTTTCTTAGTGATAGTAAGCCTTCCTTTTCTAACTAGTTGTTGAATTGTTGGCATTTCTTAAACCTCTTATTTTAATAAATGTTTTATAAACAGTATAATTCAGACTGCAAAATTAGGGTTTATTTCTTAGGTTTCAAGCTTTATTTACAAGTATTTTTTATTAGGATTGTTAAAAAAGAGACAACAACCTGCCTATCAAGCAGTTACGCGTTTATTTTTTTTTAGAATTAACTGATAATTAATCAGTTACAAGTTTTATGATTGACGTAATGAAATTTAAAAACAGATTGATTTGACGAAAAAAAAATAGAGTTATCAACAATCAAAAAGAACCACTTTTAAAGATGGTTTTTAACTAAATATTTAACAGGGATTTTTGAAATAATAACACCTAAAATTGATGTGAAAAGGACAATATAAAGAACATCACTATACAATAATTTTACGGGATAGTGATCCGTGACCATACCAGATAATTTAACAAGTCCAAAACTATCTTGAATAAAAACTAAAACCATACCCAATACCACCCCCACAAATACACCAATTGTATTTGTAATAAAACCTGTATAAAAGAAGATTGATGCAATTACTTTATTTGTTGCTCCTAATGACTTTAGAGTTAAGATTTCATTTTGTTTATCTATAACAAGCATACTTAATGACGCCAATAAAGTAAAAGCAGCTAAAAGTAAAATGAAGTATACCATAGCTGTTGTTAATTTCTTTTCGGTATTACTAGATTGAAATAACAATTGATTTTTCTCTATACGAGTTGTTATTTTATATCTATCTCCAAACAAACTCATCATTGAACTCTTAACTTGGCTTTCATTAAAACCCTTCTTTATAGAAACTTCAACGCTGGTAATCTCATTATCATTATAG
The DNA here is from genome assembly GCA_943845485.1 of uncultured Flavobacteriales bacterium. The sequence goes on from CALTNV010000080.1 coordinate 1,765, forward strand.
CCAAATAATTCCTGCACAAAAAAACGGGGTGCAATAAGGTATTTAGAATCATACTCAGGAGAAACTGAAAACTCACCTGAAATTAAAAGTCTTTTTTTATTTAAGGCTTTGACGCCCCTACTGGAGCTTTCTCGATTAGGAGCTAATATATTGAATCTATGATTATTCAAATGCCACTTTAATGTTCTTGACAAACCATACCCTATCAATCCTTTATAAACATAATCATCTCCAAGTGAATGTTCACCATTAAAGTATAAGGATTGTAGATTTGACATTTTTAAAAAACTATTATCAACACCTTTAATAATAGCTGGAGAAGATTCATCTTGATTGAAAACAACCACCATATTTTCTATCACCTTAGTATGTAAGCCAACTCCATCTAAAGAATATAGTTTTTTAATATCAGCATCATCAAAATAAAAAGTTTTACCTTTCTTAGCCTCAATTTTAATAGCACTATCAAAAGAGTTATACATGGACTTAATAGCCTCATCTAAACCATTAAAAATCGACATCACTACAACTAAAGCCATGGTAATAATAGCAATGCCAAAAACTGAAACTAAAGATATAACATTAACAATGTTAAAATCCCCTTTGGCAAAGAGGTATCTTTTAGAAAAAAATAGAATAGAACGCACTTAATTATTCCAGTAAATCCTCAATAGATTTTAAATAATCTAAGGAGTCATCAATTTTAAAAATAAACTCAGGAACAACCCTAACTTGCTTTCCCATTTTTTTACCAATAACACCTCTTATCCATTTATTTTTTTTATTGATATCCTTTAAAACTTGAATTTTATCCTCAATACCAAATATACTTAAGTATACATTTACATTTCTTAAGTCAACACTTACTCTAATTGTAGTAGCAGTAACTAAAGCACCACCACATAAAGACCTTGATTCTAATCTGAAAAACTCATTCAAATCTTTCTTTAAAAGATTAGCTACTTTTTGCTGTCTAACACTTTCCATGGTATATATAAATTAAGACTGATTAATTATAAAATCTAAAGCCACATTATTAAAAACTTTAGGTTGATCAACATTTACAACATGTCCACAATTATCAATTACAAACAAGTCGCTTTTTTTATGAATATTAGCCACCTCCTTTACTGCCGGTAAAAACATATAATCTTGATCCCCCATAATATATAAAGTAGGCAAATCAATATCTTCAGACCTAAAAAATTTCAGTAAAGGTTTCAATTCTGCTGTTAATGTAAACCATCTTTTAAATTCTTTTTGAGCCAATTTTTTAGCTTCATTAACAAATAACGACCTTGAGTTTTTATGGTTTGGAATAATTACACAAGCAAAAAACTTGTAAAGGATCATATAAGGTATTACAGATTTAAACCAAACTCCAAGTTTTAATAAAATTTGAGATTTTATGTTGAGCTTTATTACAGCTCCACCTAAAATCATACTTTTAACTCTAGAAGCATTAATTTCAGCAATTTCTCTAATCACAATAGTCCCTAAGGAGATTCCAATAAAATGAGAATTTTTAATCTTTAACTCATCAAGCACCTCTATAACCTCATGTGATATTTCACGGAAAGTATAATTTGAAGAATGTAAGTGATTTTTTGACTTCCCGTGCCCTCTCAAGTCAATTAGTAAAACATTGAAGCTTTTGGCAAATGTTTTAAGTTGCTTAAACCAAATAGAAGAACTACCACCAGCACCATGAATAAAAACAACCCATTCTTTTGATAAAGAATGGGGAAAAGTCTCGTAATGTAACATCTAATAAATTATTCTACAGTTACAGATTTAGCTAAATTTCTAGGTTGATCAACATTACAACCTCTCATCACAGCAATATAATAAGATAATAGTTGAAGAGGAACCACCGTTAATAAAGCAACTAAACTTTCATCAATAAAAGGAATTTCAATTACGTGATCTGCCATATCAGCAACTTGTGTATCTCCTTTGGTTACAATTGCAATAACCTTTCCTTTTCTTGATTTAACCTCTTGAATATTACTCACTACTTTTTCGTAATGAGGACCTTTATTAGCTATAACAACAACAGGCATTTGTTCGTCAATTAAAGCAATAGGACCATGTTTCATTTCTGCTGCAGGATACCCTTCAGCATGTATATAAGATATTTCTTTTAATTTCAGTGCTCCTTCTAAAGCTACAGGATAGTTATAGCCTCTACCTAAATAAAGAAAATTACTAGCATCTTTATATTTCTCAGCAATCTTTTCGATTTCTTTATGTTGAGCTATAATCCCCTCTACTAATTTAGGCACAGTATTTAGCTCATTGATTAATTGATGGTATCTAGAACGAGATAAAGCTCCTTTTTTCTCGGCAATTGACAATGCCATTAAAATCAAAACTGTTACTTGAGCAGTAAATGCTTTTGTCGATGCTACACCTATTTCTGGTCCAGCATGCGTATAAGAACCTCCATCAGTAACTCTAGAGATAGAAGATCCAACAACATTACATATCCCTAAAACAGTAGCACCTTTTGATTTAGCTAAATCAATAGCAGCTAAAGTATCTGCAGTTTCTCCAGATTGAGATATGGCCAAGACAACGTCATTTTCTGAAATAATAGGGTTTCTATATCTAAACTCAGATGCATATTCTACTTCAACAGGTATTCTAGCATAATCCTCAATTAAATATTCCCCTACCAATCCTGCAATCCAAGAAGTTCCACAAGCTAAAATAATAATACGTTCAGCATTCATCAATTTATTTTGATAATCACTTATACCACCAAGCTTAACTAAACCTGTATTTACATTTAATCGTCCTCTTAAACTGTCATGTATTGAATTAGGTTGTTCAAATATTTCTTTTAACATAAAATGATCAAAACCACCCTTTTCTATTGATTCAAGCTTCAATTCAAGCTCTTTAACATAAATAAGCTTATCTTGGTTCTGAACATCTTTAATCTTAAGTTTTTCGTTAAGATTTATAATTGCAATTTCATTATCATTTAAATAGATTACATTATTTGTATATTCTACAATAGGTGTTGCATCCGAAGCTATAAAATACTCGTTATCGGCACCTACACCAATCACTAAAGGACTACTTTTACGTGCACAAATAATTTCATCAGGATTATCAGTTGAAATAATCGCAATTGCATAAGCACCAACAACTTCATTTAAAGCCAGTCTAGTTGCTTCAAATAAAGTTACTTTTGTATTTATTTGTATATCCTCAATTAAATTAACCAACACCTCAGAATCTGTATCACTAGAAAAAGTGTAACCTCTTGAAAGCAATTCCTCTTTTAATGATGCATAATTTTCTATGATACCATTATGAATCATCATTAAACGACCACTCTGAGAAGTGTGAGGATGAGAATTAACATCATTAGGCTCTCCGTGAGTAGCCCATCTAGTATGACCAATACCAATAGTAGCTTTAACATTTTTATCACCAACATGAGAAATCAAATCAGCTACTTTACCTTTACATTTATATAAATCTAATGAATTATCGTCATTTAAAAATGCTATCCCAGCACTATCATAACCTCTATATTCTAACCTCTGTAAACCTTTGATCAAGATAGGGAAAGCTTCTCTCTTCCCAATATATCCTACTATACCACACATAAATTATTGATTTGATGTTTTTGTATATACAATCTCTAATTTAATTTTATCAGAAACTGCCTCTTGTCCGTTTAAAACTGCTCTATTAATTGAAACAGCACTATTTGCACTAGATAGATAAAGACTCCTGTTTTTATCTACTCCGGTAATCACATTTTGAATATAACTAGTTAAATTAATCTCATATCTTTTTTCTGCAGCATTATAAAAATCATTATAAAGCCTTTCAATATCTGACAAATGGCCTGCAAAAAAAACCTCTTCTCCTAAATCATTGTAATAGGTAACAACAATTTGCTCTGGAACACTATAAACCTCATCAGAGTTTTCTTCTACAGGAATATACAAAATTGCTCTATTAATAATTTTAAAAGGTAAACTATCAGTATTATCTAAAAATGGTAAATCAATTTTTCCCTGAACTCCAAACCCTGCTTGGACATAAAAATTTTGATTTCCCATAATAGGATTGTCAATTACGTTTTGAACATCGGTACCAACGTAATCATGTTCAAAAGATGAGTAATAAGCACATAAATCATTAATTAAAAAATCATAAGTATAACTACTCCCGTCATTAGGATCGTGATAATACATTCTAACGCGAGAATAAAAACTAAGAGGATTTAGAGTAGCAACACAGCCTTGACCTGGACCAAACATATTATCTGGCTGAAGGTTTAACCCTTTAACATAACTTGTAAAATCATCTTTTGAAATTATTTGGGTCGTTGATAAATTGATAATATCTTGTCCATAAAAAGGGTTTAACCTTACAATTAAAGAAGGAGGTATCATTTCTCCCCCAAACTGAATAGAATCATTAATGTCAAATTCAAGCTGATTAAAATTTTGATCAGCAATATCAACAGAACCTACAGTTAATAAACGATCGCTTAAATATGCACTATCAACATTCATTTCCTCTTCTATTTCAAAAACAGAAACTGTTTGTTGGGTTAAAACACCATAAATATCTTCATTTGGATAGTACTCCATAAAAACAATCATAGAGTCTACCACCAAATCATTCGCGTCTCCAGAAGAAGATTGAGTAGAGAAATCTAAGAAATCTCCATTTAAACGCATCTGAGTATAAATAGAATTCTTCACCCCTCCAAATGACGGATCTACGTATGAACCAAAAAGAATCCTAGAAAC
>CALTNV010000081.1 GCA_943845485.1 uncultured Flavobacteriales bacterium
ATAAACACTACCAGCTATTTATAAAAATAAAGTGCCATATTTATTGGATATTAAATAAAATATTTTAATTTCAATTTTTGATTGAGGCCCCAGTCTGAATCTTCAAAAAGAATTTAACCGAATGGAGGGAGTTTTTTATATAAATTTTAGAGGAAATATAATACTAAGCAATGGATGTTTTACTGAAAAAGGAAACTCGTAAACATCAACGATATTTTTGATGAAGACTTAACGCTAATACTGAAAAGAATGAAAAAGATGCTTTTCACCAACACTAAAATAAAATTAACTACTTATATGCCCTAACATGTTAAGATTCACACAACACATTATAGAAGAAATAATTGATCAGTATCTGTACGCAGACAAAACTAAACGTCCGTGGATTATTGGCTTTAGTGGAGGCAAAGATTCTACAGTAATGCTTCAGCTTGTCTGGGAAGCAATCACACAAATCAAAGAATTAACAGGAATTGTAAAACGTGATATTTACGTAGTTTGTAATGATACAATGGTTGAAAACCCTGTAATAACTGAATATGTATACAGAGTGTTGGATAAAATTGAAATTGCAGCAAGGGACCAAGGAATACCCGTATACGTCGTTAAAACAATTCCAAGACTAGAAGATTCATTTTGGGTAAATCTAATTGGACGTGGTTATCCCGCTCCAAATAATGCTTTCCGTTGGTGTACTGAACGATTAAAAATTAAACCTACATCAAGGTTTATTTTAGAACAAGTAAACGAATTTGGAGAAGCTGTCATACTAATCGGCACAAGGACTGCCGAAAGTGTACAACGTGCAAAGTCCATGAAAAAACACGCTATAAAAGGCAAACGACTTACCAAGCATCCATCACAGGCAAATACTTTTATGTATGCTCCAATTCGAAATCTAACATTGGATGAGGTTTGGTATATTATAAACACAATGCCCTCCCCTTGGAAAGCCGATAATTCAGAATTGTTTCAAATATACTCTGACGCAAGCGCAGATGATTACGAATGCCCTACAGTTATTACGGATAAAGAACATAAATCATGTGGGCAAAGTAGATTTGGATGCTGGGTATGCACGGTTGTAAAAAAAGATAAGTCAATGAGTGCCCTAATTGAGAATGGTCTGACTTGGCTACGTCCTTTACTTGAATTTAGAAACCAATTGTTTAACGAGCGTAATATTATAGAAAATAGGATGCCAAAGCGGAGAAACGGAGCGGATGCAATTAACGGGATGGGGCCATACACTCCTAAATATAGAGCAACAGTTTTAGAAAAAGTATTATCTGCTCAAAAAGAAATTCAAATTGACAGACCACATGTTGAACTAATTACAAATCAGGAATTAGTTGCAATACAAACGTTATGGTATCGAGATTTGATTTTCAATTACACGGTTTCAAATATTTACCATAACAATTATAACACAAACATAAATATGGAAAAACAGAACAAAAAGCAAGAAAAAGAGTTAGAGTTACTCAAAAAATCTTGCGAAAAAAACTCAAGAGATTTTGAGCTTATTCAAGAATTATTAATGCTTCAAAAAAATAAAGCATTACTTAACAAAAAACGAGGTCTTAAAAGTGACATCGAAAATAAGATTGAGGAATATATAAATAAAGTATAAAAGATGTTTATAAGAGAAATTGAACTTAATAATTTCAGAATCTATAAAGGGAAAAATAAAATTGACCTTTCACCAGAAACTGATAAAAATATTGCTATTATTAGTGGTAAAAATGGTTTTGGTAAAACCACGTTTCTTATGTCCTTGGTTTGGTGCCTTTATGGGAAGCAAATGCAAAATGTTGATGAACTCTATTTAAAGGAAATTTCAGACAAAGGAGGTTATGGCAAATATATTGGTAACAGTTTAAATAGTTTAGCAAATGTAGAGGGTGAAACAAAATTTTCAGTTTCAGTTACATTTAACGATGTGAAAATTCAAGAAATACCTTGTAAAGAAATTAAAATAACCCGTTCTTTTGACACAGTGACTAGTACACGAGACAAAGTTGAAGTTTTAGTAGATGGTTTCGAAAACGAATTGATACTAGACCTTACAACAGATGGTCAGCAAGGCGAAGAAATCTTTATTCGTGATTATATATTACCTATTGAAATTGCTAAATTCTTCTTTTTTGATGCTGAGAAAATAGTTGCTCTCGCCGAAATAAATTCACCTGAACAAAGAAGATTATTAAGTAAAGCGTACACGGAAGTTTTGGGTATAAAAAAATACGAAGACTTAAAAGAACAATTAGAAAACATCCAAGATGATTACCGAAAGAAATCCGCAAAACCACGAGAAAAAACAGAGTTAAATTCAATTATAGCAAATATTGACAATGCTGACATTGAAATTGAAAGTATTGAAGCGGAAGTTAAACTACTTGACGAGGAAAAAATTGAAAAAGCAAACGCATCAAATGATATTCAAAGAAAATTAATTTCCGAGGGTAATAAAATGACTTTGGAGCAGCTAAACAAGTTAAAAGACGTAGAAAGTGTTTTAAATGAAACAATGGGGCGTTTGCAAAGTGACCTTAAAGAATTGTTCGATTTAATTCCATTTGGTTTAGCTGGAGAAACTCTAATGGAAGTTTCGATGCAACTTGGCAACGAAAAAGAATATCGAGATTCTAAATTAATACAAGAAGATGTTGACTATAAGACGAAAAACATCCTAGACGACTTAGAAGAGAAAAAGAAAAGCTTCCCAACTGTTATTCCAACTGATATCCGCAACTTTTACGAGAAACATATTAGTTCTTTAGTTAAAAAATATTTCTTTTCAGAAACGCCAGAATTACCTAACAATTTCAAACCTTTGCACGATTTTTCAGACACAGAGATCAACGAATTTAACACTTTATTAAATACTTTAAAACATTCGTTTAAAAGTAAGTTTACTAGTTTAAACGATGAATATCTACGCACTAAAAAATCAATTGATGGTATCCGAAGAAAAATTAGAGATGCTGAAAAAGATGCAGAAGATGAGCATATCTCTAATTTAAGAGCAGAAAAAGAAAAATTAGATTCAAGAGTTTTGACTATCGAACTTGAAATTCGTGAACTAAAGGAAAAAATCGGAACATTTAAGAACAATAAGAAAACTCTTAAACAACGTCAAGAAGAATTAAGGAAGAAAATTGATAATTCTCGTAAGTATTCCGATAAAGATGCTAAAGCCCAAGATATTATCAATAAACTTAAAGTTTTTATAAAATCATTCAAAGAGGAAAAGAAAAAATCTCTTGAAGAAAATATTTTAAGTGAATTAAACATCCTACTTCACAAAAAAGATTTTATTAAAAATATTTCCGTTGATATTAATCAAGCTGGGGATGACGTTGATATCAGTTTATATAACGCTCGTAAAGAAAAAATTGATAAAAGTTCTCTTTCAATGGGCGAAAGGCAGATGTATGCTTCTGCTTTACTTAAAGCACTTGTAGATGAATCTGACATTGAATTCCCTGTATTCATTGATTCTCCAATGCAAAAATTCGATGCAGACCACGCTCAAAATATAATCAAAGAATTTTACCCTAACGTTTCAAAACAAGTTGTATTATTTCCTTTGCTTCATAAAGAATTAACAGTTCCTGAATTCAATCTTTTAAAGCCTAAAATGAGTAAGGTATATCTAATTCATAACTATAGCACAGACGCTTCCAAATTTATTGAAGCCACCCCAAACAATCTATTAACTAAATACGACGAACTCTATGCAGATTAATATTAGAACTTCAGCAGAAAACCAAGGAATTGTACGTAGTCTCACAAGTAAACTTCCAACGGGGACAAAAGAAAATGTAATTGCTCGTATAGCTTTAGGCTACTCATTATTAAATGGCAAGAAATTCACCTCTAACGATTTTAACTTATATGATTCAAAAGGTAAAGAATATAAAGACCATATCCTTTTTGATGCAAAACACCGCGATTTTTATATTGCTGGAATTTGCCAGTATTATGGTATTTACAAAACGGATGAAAATATCCCTAAATACGTTAAACTTCATATTGACCACGGTTTAGAATTAATGGACAATCTATTTTCGAATAGTAAAAACTACACATTCTTTGACTTTTTAATTGGTCATTTAGATAAAGGAATAGAGTTTTTAAGTAGTGTTGAAGTAAATCTTAATGCAGTAAGAAACAACAATCAAAATATTGAAAAAAGTTTTTTTAAAGAACCTATTAATCTAAATATTGGGTCAACTATTGAAAATAAAGAACCTATTACATTAAAATTCAATAATACAAATGTTTACAATAATTCACATATTGCAATTGCGGGTGCATCAGGTACTGGTAAAACACAATTTGCACTCGAACTTCTTAACCAAATAAGTCAAGAATCCAATCATCACGTCAGCTTTATATATTTGGATTTCAAAGGACTAAAAGACGATGATTTAAAGTCTTATAAGCCATTTTTTAATAAAACAAAAGCAACTTTTGTAGATGTCCCATCAACTCCGTTTCCGGTCAATCCATTATCGTTTATTGACACAATAAACGAAACAGATAGACAGATGGGCATTGACAAGTTTGTCGATATTATTTGTAAATACTCAAATCTTGGACCTAAACAGCGTGGCTATCTGAGAGAAGCTGTATTGGAAAGTTTTCATGCTAAAAAAACTGGAGAATATCCAACTATGCCAGAAATCAATGAAAACCTGTTGGACATTGTTGGAGACAAAAGAGATACACTTACCGAAATTATTGATGAGTTAAGTCGTTATAACATCTTTTCAGAAGAAAAAACTGGTAAATCTTTTTTAAATGAAAACATCTATCTATCTCTTTCGGGCGACCTTTCAAATTCTGTGCGCTTCACTTCGCTTTTTTTAATCATAAATTATATTTACAATACGTTTATGAATATGGAAAGCACGCCTACAGAAAATGGTTATCGCGGTATGCGCTATGTACTATTAATTGATGAAGCTCACGTGATATTTAAAGAGAAAAAATATCAAGAAATACTTGATAAGATTTTAAGGGAAATTCGTTCAAAAGGTGTTGCAGTAGTATTAGTGTCACAAGGAATTGCGGAGTTTAATCAACCAGGTTTTGATTTCTCAAGCAATTGTGAGATGTCATTTTTACTCAATATAAAGGATAAAATAAATTCTAAAGCCATAAATAAATTTCTAGGTTTTAGTGAAAAAGAGGGAATCGCAGGAGCAAGAAGTCTAGAAAAAATAGAATCAGGTCAAGCAATTTCAAATATTAAAGAATTTGACAAGGGTAAATTACTTAAATTGAATCAATTTTGGGAAAACAATAAGTGATTATTCCACCGCTAACACACGAATCCTTTCGTGTGTTACACAGCTGCCAAGTACCATAGAAACACAAAACAAAAGCATCACACTTAATGAGCAAAGCACTCCTGAAAAACAATGAGCAAGAGTTGTTAAATAAATTGTCTGAACTCGTTGGCAAAGTCAAAGTAAAATTGCAACTCAAGCAAATCGTACGCTCACCCTGTTATTTTGGCCGATTGGTAAACACCTCAACGATTTTGTGTGAGATCATAAACGTGCGGAATATAGCAAGCAAATTATGTCGACTGTGTCCACACATTTGAGTGAACACTATGGAAATAATTTTGAACTTCGCAACCTCCGAAGAATGAGCCAATTTTCGGAACGATTTTTGACACAGAAATTGTGTTGAATTCTACAAATAATAAATACATGAAAAACAAGAAAAAAGTACGCATTCTCACCT
>CALTNV010000082.1 GCA_943845485.1 uncultured Flavobacteriales bacterium
TTGATTTTTTGGTGTTGATGAACAACTAATTAATACTAAAAGTACAGCAATACAATAAATTGATTTTTTCATATTTTTATTATAAAAAATAAAGCAATATAGTAGTACTTCCAAAAGTAAAAAAAAGTATTTACAAGGCTATAACGGTTACAACATCATCTAATCTAAGTTTAAGTTTATTCGCTGTTATTAAAAACTCTTGTTTATTTATCGTTTGTAAATCTACAATCTTAGTAATGATTTTTTTTATTTCGGTTTGATGCTTATAAGCAATACTTAGCTCTGTTTTTAAAGTTGCATACGCTTCTAATTGATCGTAAAAATGACAACCAATACATTGATATTTTATTTTTTTAGATTCTTCCATTAATCTTGAACGGTAATTTTTAACTGATTTACCTCTAAACCTTTTAATTTTAATCGTTCAATAATATGATGATAAAGGACTGAATCCATTGTTTTAGTTCTTGATAATATCCATAAATATTTTCGGTTAGGATGACTCACAACAGCATAACTATAATCGTCAGCCAAATCAATAATCCAATATTTTCCTTTAAAAGGCCAAAAAAACTGCACTTTTAACTTTGCATTCGTTGTTTTATCATCTACAAAAGCTTTTCCTTTAATGTAAGATATTTTTCCTGTCACACTATCTTTATTACAGGTGTTTTCTACTACAATATATCCTTTATCAGAAACTGTATATTCAGCAGTAGTACAGAAACACCCTTTTTGAAAAGGTTGCGGAAAAGAGGCTATTTCATACCATTTACCAGCGTATTGGGTTAAATCTACGCTTTCAACAGCTTCCAAATCTTGGGCTGTAGTAAATGAACTTATTGCAAACAAGACGAAAAGAAATAGTGTAAATTTTTTCATTATAAATTTATTTTGCAAAAATTTAAAAGGATGCCTTTTTCTTTTTTTGAACTTTTATATTATTAGTGTTATCAATGTCATTATCTTCAGATATTTGAACTCTTCCTATAATTTTATACTCTGTTCTTCTGTTAATTTTTCTTCCTTCAGGGTTATCACTTCCATCTTCAAACTCATTAGGGGCAATTGGTTGAGTTTCTCCATACCCAACAGAAACAACACGATTTCTAGATATTCCATTATCAAGTAAAAAGCTCATCACATTTTTAGCTCTTCTTTTTGATAGGTTATTGTTATAAGATATAGATCCTTTATTATCAGTATGCGATGAAACTTCAATTTTTATATCAGGATTTTGATTCATCATCTCAACTAAATCATATAATGAGTTATAAGAAGAATCGGATAGATTAGCACTGTTAAAATCATACAAAACATTTAATGGCACAGGCTTCAAAGGTAATTTAACTAAATACATTTCATTATTTAGGGTATCTGATTTATAATCATTTTTTGTACTAATGTTTTGAACTGAATTTAAAAACCCCTCTTTTCTTATTTCTATTTCATACTCAAAACCTTGCTCTAATTTTAACTCAAAATTACAGCCTGGAGCATTAAACGATTTTGATAAAAACCTTTCTTTGTTTTCAGAATTGGTAATATATGTAAACACCTCAACCGAATCTACACAGTTACTCGTTGAGTCTAATACCGAAGTAAAAACTATTTTTTGAACATATTCATTAAATTTAAATTCATAAATATCATCACAACAGGTTTCATTTAAAAGGGCAACTCCACCTTTTCTATTACTTACCAATAAACCTTCTTTTTTATTAGGGTGAAGTGTAAAATAAAAATCATCGGCAGCACTATTTATCCCTACTCCTAAATTGGTAGATACTTTTTCAAACTTACTTTTTTCCCCTACTGCTTTCATTACATCTAACCCACCATAAGTGAATTTACCATTTGATGAATAATAAAGTGTTGATGTTTCTAAATCATAAAAAGGAGAAAACTCTGTACCTGCAGTATTGATATAGGTACCTGCATTTCTAGGGTTTCTAAATTCTTTTTTTCTTGAATTATAAATTGCATACCAAATATCAAAACCTCCTTTACCGCCAGGTCTATCAGAAACAAAATATAAAACCTCTTCATTTTTTTTACTTTCTCTACCAATAGCAACCTGTGTTGAAGTGTAGTTTGGTAAATTAATCATTTCATTAAGCTTTATAGGCTCTCCCCATTCTTCACCTTCTTTATCTGAATAATATATTTCACAAATGGTTTTATTCATCCAATTTTCAGCACACCAAGTAAAATAAAATCTTTTTTTATCATTTGAAAAAACGCCATTTCCTACTTCTTTACCATCAACATTAAACACTTCAGAAAACATTTCTTCAGAGGTCCATTCTTCTTTGTTTTTATTAGCTACATAAAATTTTCTTAAAGGAATTTTTAAGCTATCGTGGAGCTCTACATCATAATAATTAACACTATCCTCTTTTAATGACCCGTAAACAAAAGTATCTTCATCTAAATAGCTTGGCGAAAACTCAACATGGGCATTATTCACTCCTCCATTAAGATGTAAGACAACTGCTTTTGGCGTAAAAAGAGAATCAGGATAATCAAGTAAATCTTCACATACGTTGATGTAGTTTGAATTGAGTTTTTTGATTGCTCTATTGGAATAATCTTTGGCTTTAGATTTAAACAAAATAAAATTGTTTAATGCCAACTCATACTTCTCATTATGCATTTGAACAACGCCTAATTGATAAAAAGTAATAAATTTTTCATCAGAAATTGAATCAATTAAATATTGATATGTATTTTCCGCTTTTTTATAATCCCTTGCAGACTGATAGATATTTCCTAATTTAAAAGCAACATCAATATTTTTAGGTGATCGTTTAAACCATTCTTCATAATAAAACAAAGCAGTATAAGTATCCCCTAATCTGTAAGCATTTTTTGCTGTTAACCTTACTTCTCTTAAAGATAATGAGGAAACATCAGGTTTAACTTGTGCATCAACAATTAAACAATAAAAGATGACGCAAATAGATAGAAATAATTTTTGATTCATAATATATTAATACCTATCACAAGGAATAGATAATTTTTTAGGATTAAAACTTGGTGCCCTATATACAATAGACATTTCAAAAGTTGTTTTCATTACCGTATAATCACTTAACGATGACATATTAAAATCATACGAAAAACCAAAATCGAATGTTTGAATGGCAAAACCAAACACTGGAATGATCGCATCTGAAATATCTAATCCAGTTCTATAGGCAACACCAACATTTATTGAAGGCACATAACTAAAACCCGTTTCATATTTTATTTTACCCATTGTCATCACGTCCTGAACTTTAGCAGTTGTCATTAACATTGAATTAAAATTAAATGAAAAACGATGATTCAAATTATATATAAAAGCTCCATAAAAGGTATGTCTCATTTTCAGTCTATGACTATGCTCATTAAAGTAAGAATCTTTTGGTCGGTTTACGTGAAAAACAGAAAACCCAATTGTAGGCTTAAATTTTTCAGAAACTTGTTTTGACCAAGCAAAACCAATATTTAAATCCCAATATACTTCAGAATCAGTAAGTTGATCTTCTCCATTTGCAGCATTAGGATTAAAAACACCATTCTCATACTCCCACTGTTGGTCAAATGTTTGATTAGCTAAATCAGTTTGTTTAAAAACAACACCTGTTTGCAGCCCTCCCATTAAAATATGGCCATTTATATTTTTTCTATAAGCTCCATTTAACAATACTTTATTGGTACTTTGGTTAAAACCAGAATAATGGTCATTTACGTAAACAACACCAACATCAATTTCATCAGAGTAAAAATAAATTTTCTTATCAAATGATAACAATACTGTGTTTAATGGCTTATTCATTTGAGCCCACTGATTTCTATACATCAAAACACCTCTGTAAGCCCCATCATAATCAACAGCTAACGCGGGGTTTAAATT
>CALTNV010000083.1 GCA_943845485.1 uncultured Flavobacteriales bacterium
GGAATCCAGTTAAATACAGAGATAAAATATATAGAACAGCGGCTGCATTAGAAAAGAAAGATACAATACCAGAAGTTGCAACACAAATGCCATTGCTCAAAAAACTACAAACAGACCATTACTGGGAAATCATAAATATTAAAAAGTTAGATGATGTACGTTTAGCATTAAGAGAGCTGATTAAATATTTAGAAATAGAAAAACAACTACCAGTATATACCCATTTTGAGGATGAGCTTGATTATGACGGTATTGTTGTTAAAGAGCTCGTGCATGCCTATGTGAGCTTAAAATCTTACAAGGATAGAGTAGAAAGTTATATCAGAAAAAATAAAAATCATCTAACCATATCCAAACTCGCCAATAATATTGCCATTACAAAACAAGAATTAGACAGCTTAGAAAAAATATTATTCACAGAAAGTGCTGCGGGTACAAAGGACGAGTTCATAAAACAATATGGGCAAAAACCGCTAGGTGCCCTAATTAGAAGTATTACCGGATTAGAAAAAAATGCATTAAATGAAGCTTTTGCTGAGTTTTTACAAGTTGGTAACCTAAGAGCAGATCAAATGACTTTCGTTAAAACCATCATTTCTTATTTAAGTAAAAATGGAACCATTGATAAATCGATGTTATATGAACCACCATTTACAGATTTAAACGATCAAGGCATTAGTGGGGTTTTTGAGAATGAGGCCGATTTTATAAAAGTGGTTAAAATTATAGACATTATAAATCAAAATGCTGAGGTAGGGTAATATTATGATATAATAAACTTTATTGTTTCTTATCTAACCTCTTATTAAATAAAAAAAAACTATGAGTACTTTTTTAATTGTCATTTCAGGACTGGCTATTGTTGGTTTATTTACTTATCAAGTAATTAAATTATTAAAATTTTACCTTCAAGAAAAAAAGGATATTTTCATTTTATCTTCTCTTGTTGAAACAATTAAATATGATGACGTCAATACTGATCATCATATTGTAACAGAGGAATTATATGATAAGCACCCAGGTTCACATGTTTTAAGTATTTGGAGAGAATTTGAAGAGTCTTTAGTTATAAAGGATGATCATATTGAAAACACCCTAGATGCAGATCACTTTTTTAATGAAAACAGTCTATGTCCAAGCATATTTAGTAGAGACTCTTTCAAAGGGATTCCAAATATTTTAGTTGGTATTGGTGTATTATTTACTTTTATAGGATTAGTTGTAGGTCTTGGAGGATTAGATATAGCTTCAGACAATATAGAGTCTTTAAAAAAAGGAATAGCATCAGTGGTTAATGGAGCAAAAGTGTCATTTATTTCATCCATTGTTGGTATTTTCTTTAGTGTTACGTTTTCATCGATTTATCTCAATTATAAAACAAAGCTTAGAGATAAAATTCGTGAGCTACAAAATGATATTGATTTTAGATATCCAAGAACAAATCCAGAAAAGTCTTTGGCTGAAATGAGAGAATATGCTAAAGAAACTGAAAATCATCTAGGAGCTCTGAGCGAAACTTTAGGTGATAGATTACAAAGTGTGGTTAGAGAAATGGGAAGTGAAATAAGACAAGGCATTGAAACTTCTTTGAGCAGTACAATTGGACCATATATGGAGAAAATTGCAGATAAAGCAATGAATTCATCAGAAACTGCTTTTGATAAAATTGTTGAAGAGTTCCTTTCTATAGTAAGTAAAGCAGGTGAAGAACAACAGAAATTAATTATTGAAACCAATAAAACGCTGCAAAGTTCCTTAGTAGATTTTAGAAATGAATTTACTGGTCAGGTTACAGGACTAAAAGAAGTCATCGAAAATTTAAACAAGTCCTATCATTTTTTAGAAAATGAATTGGTAAATAAATTTAGTGAAGTTGTAAATAGTTTAACGGTTGCCATAAATGAAAATGAAAGAACACAAAGTCAATTAGAAACACAGATTTCAAAGCAAGATGTTATTGTGTCTAATATGCAATCAACTTCTAAAACACTTGAAACATTAAATGACGATATAAAATCTTTATTTAATAAATTCAATTATCAATTCGAACAAAGTATTAGGTCTTTTAACATGACTACAAATAATCTAGAAACAATTTATGATGCTAATACCGAAGCAACAAATCAAATGAAGAATGCTGCAAAAAACTTGAAAGAGCCTTTTGATGTACTTCAGTTGGAGTATGCGAAAATGAGAAAAGAAATCCAAAAGTCGGTTGAAAATATTTCTAACAAAATGAATGATGTGCTAAATTCATATTTTACACAAGTACAACAACAAACTTCAGAGAGAATGACAGAATGGAATAATCAAACAACAAGTTTTTCTTCTGCTATGTTAGATGTTACAGGTGAATTAAACGAGATTATTGAAAAAATGAAAAAGAATCAGAAGCTAATCAAATAATCTATAATGTTCAGAAAAAGAAAACTAATAGAAGAAAATCAAGAGAATTCGTTTTGGATTTCCTATACAGATATACTCTCATCACTTTTAATAATTATTTTATTAGTAACAGCTTACGTTGTCTTTGAATTAATGACTACAAAACAGAATGTAATCCAAAATTTAGAGGAGATAACACAAGCTGAAGCTGTAAGAAAAGAAATATTAACAGTAGTACAAGAAAAATTATCTGAAAAAGGCCTCGAAGTAAATTTAGCAGATAATTTTAGTGTTTTAAGAATACCTGAGTCTACACTTTCTTTTAAAAGTAACAACTATTACATTCCTAAAAAGATGCAAAAAGATCTTACTATAATTGGTGAGGTTCTGATTGAGGTACTTAGTAACGGTAATAAGACAGAATATTTCGATACAATTTTTATAGAGGGACATACCGACATAAGACCAACAGAGCGTGTTATGGGGAACTGGGGTTTATCATCTTTTAGAGCCATCTCTGTTTGGAACTTTTGGGTGAAGAATGTTTCAAATAATTTTGAAAAATTATTAAATGCTGAAAGTGAGAAGTTATTTTCAGTAAGTGGTTATGGTGCATCTAGACCTGCAACAAAGAGTCAGTTAAGTGAAGAAGATTTTAAGAAAAATAGGCGTATTGATATTCGTTTTACAGTAAGAAAACCCTCAAGTGTAGATTTCAGTAAAGTATTAAAATTATTTGATGAAAATTAATTCGAAATTTATTTTACCAAAATGGGATAATCATTTAACTAACTGGCAAAAATTAAATGAACAGGTTACCTCGATGTTATTAAAAATTTATAATAGCTCACCATCGTTTATGCAATATTATACTTTATTTAGAAGTATTTCGAATAAAAATAAGATTAGAGAAACATTAAAGAACGATTATAATTCAGTCTTACCATTTGCATTTATTATGCATTCGGATGAAAAATTCTACACGGCCTATTTCAATAAACCAATCATAGATGCAATTCTTATCCATAAGAATGAAATAAGTTTGAGAACGGGGAAACTTATTCATCACGCCTTTTTGAATAATTTAAACGATGGGCAAAAAAGTATGCAGGTTGAGTTAAAAAAAAGGATATGTAATGAAATTAAATCTAATGAATTATACAATACTGAAACGCTAACAGGCATTGGTGTGTTTTCTGAAAACCCTGTAACAACATATGCCAATTTATGCATAGAAAAAAACATAGAACCAGAAACATTGCTAATATCAGAAGGTATTAGTCTTTACAATAATTCAAAATTCTTAAAGTTAACCAAGATAGCAACTCTTTTAATAAAATTAAAGAAACTTAATTTTAAAAATGAACATAATTTATCGAGACAAATAATAAAGAAAAGTTTTTTTAATTTAGAGTATAGAGACAAATTGTTAGTAGGCCATGAAATAATCAAAATAGTATTAGAATCAAATAATTCAGTCTCTATTCATAAATCTTGGACACAAATGATATTATCAATTGCATCAGATCCAAGGGCGTCATCACAAAGTAAATTATATTTAAAATGGTGGTCAAAACTTGATCAAAAGTTAATAGATAAGTTTATTAAAATTTTATCTCATAATGAAATTCTTTTATTTTTAGATGCGATATCAAAATTTGCGAGCTCCAAAAATAGTGAAATGTCTCGTATGTTTAAAAGTCGAAAACAACTTCTTGTAGGGTTATCAATTCAAAATAAAATAGAAAGGTCTCGTCTTTTTTTACCTGAACAAGTAAAAGAATACATAAAAAAAGAAAATCCAAAGTTAGACCTTAGCTTTATATGTACATTAAGTGGTTCACAAAATAAGTGTGTTATTTATTTGAAAATAGGAGATTTTCATATGATTGAAGGATCACATAATTGTAAAATTAGGATATATAAAGAGTACCCTTCAAAATATAAGATATTTAACCCAAGACTAAAAGAAATAAATTACACAAAAATTACTACAGGAATGGAATTTCATTACACATTTAATTCAATAAAACCATATGCCATGGTGCACCATCCAAATGGTAGTTGGAAAAAAGGGGTTATTAAACTTTTAAAAAGTAATATGGAATTAGATATAGATAAACTCTTAACAAACGAAGAAATTAATACTTTTAGATATTATTGATATGATTAAAGAAATAATACAGGATTTAGAAAACGTAAAGTTTATCCATAAAGGGGAATATGTAGAGGTTATTTTCAGTGAAATTATTTACAATCAACTACAAAATGATACAATTACTGGTTTAGATTCTTTGTGGATGCTAAATGAGTTTTGTAAAAATGAATTTTATTGTGTTGGTAAAGCTAATAAAATTGAAAATGGATATAAAATTCTAGCGAGTGATATTCTTTCTCCTGAAAATCAAAATATAGTTGAAGTATTTATGATGCCAACCCCTCTTAAAGGATCTATAGAACTTAAACCTTCTGGTCTAAATGCTGCCACTAAGGGTTATAAAATTAAAGTAAAATATCTAGAACAAGGTAAAAGAATAGCAATGCCTTATGAAACCTGTGGTTATATTTTAAAATCTCGAGGAAATTTGTACAGCTTAAATGCAAAGCAAGAAGAAGCTTTTCGCATCTATAGAGAGTATGAAGCATCAATAAACTTAAATGAAAATCAACACTATCATTTGGTGGGTGCATTTAAATCTATTCAAAATGAAAACCTTCAGGTAGTTGAAAATAGGTTTAAAACTCTTGAGATTGATGAAGTTGAAAAAGTTGGTTTAAACATTACAAAACTGGAATCTGGGAATCTTAAACTAGAACCAAATTTGATTGGTGTAGACATTTCAGATGAATTTGCCTTAAAGAGAGAACTAAATCATTTAGGAAAAGAGGTTAAGCCAAGTACATTACATATTGGGAAAAAATTGATACAACTTGACAAAAAAGTAAGCGAAGGGGTTAAAGAAATAGAAAAAAATGATGAAATAGACAAGGAGGAAATTGAAGATTTTTTTGAAAACCCAGGATCATATTTGGATGCGAGTAAGGTAGATATTGATACGGGTTTTTCTTTTCGTGTACAAGGGATAAGTGAGTTTACAAGAATTGAACATGGTGATTTTGATTCCTCAGAAAACGATTGGTTTCTTTCAGGAGAAAATATAACAATAGAGAACTTTGAAGCGTATATTAAAACAGAAATTGATTTAGATGATTTTTATAAGAAAGCATTATACGCGTATACCACAAAAACAAAAAAAATAATATTTGATGGTAAAGAGTTTAAAATTCCGTCTAAAGAAGAATTAAATATTCGAATAAAAGCGAAACGAGAAGAAATAATTCAAAGTAGTAAAGATATTGAGGATTCAGAAGATGTATTGTCTAATTTAAAGAGCAATTTAAGTTTTGATCTTAAATATTTTGATGAAAATAAATCTATAGCAGATAGTTTTGATAATTATAGTTTAGATGATTCAGTGATGGAAAATCTTAATATTGTTCCATTTGAACATCAATTGGTCGCAATTGAATGGATTTTTAGTATTTATCGTTCCTCTTTAATTTATAAAAAAATAAGAGGTGGTATTTTTGCTGATGATATGGGATTAGGCAAAACATTCTCCGCACTTATGGGGATGAAAGCAATTATCGAATATGAAACAAGAAAGATTAACACACTGGACTCAAAAACTGCAAATCAAGAGAAGTCTTTCCTAGTAGTAGCTCCTCTTTCTTTACTTAATAATTGGAAAAGTGAAGTTGATAAATTTTTTAGTAAATCTCCTTTTCTAGATGTTGTTGTTTTAAATTCCCAAAATGATTTAAACAGTTTTAGATTAAAAAAAGGAGATAAAACAAATCAATTTATTAAAGAGGGTGTTTCTTTCGAAAATAGTAAAATTCAATATTCTTTAAAAGTAGGCGAGTCTTATGGTGATCAACGTTTGGATAAACCAAGAAGATTAATTTTAATTACTTATGAAACACTAAGGAATTATCAATTTTCTATGGCTCGAATTCCATTTTCTGCTGTTTTTTTTGATGAGGCTCAAAAGATTAAGAACCCTAATTCTTTAGCTACCAGGGCATCTAAGGCGCTTAATTCGGATATAAATATTTTAGTTACTGGAACACCCGTTGAAAATAATCTTGAAGAATATTGGTGTCTCATGGATACTGCTAATCCAACACTATTAGGTACAAAAAAAGAATTTAAAAATAATTACATTAAACCTATAAAAGACAGTGATGATGAATCATTAAAGATAAAAATAGGTAAAGAATTATATAACAATAGTGGTCCCTTTTTATTGAGACGAACAAAAGAAGAATTAAAAACAAAGCTTGGTAAAAGCCTTCCTGATAAAGTAGAATATAAAGGAATTAAAAATTCAGATTTTAAATACCTCAGTAGTTTAGATAAATTACTCACTCCAGAACAAGATCAAAAATTTGATGAAATCAGAAAAAACGTGTCTGAGAACCATGAACATCTTAAAAATCTTCATCGTCTAAAATCATGTATGTTACATCCAAGATTAACATTTACAAAAAAATTAGATCATATGGCGTCTATAACAAGTGCAGAGTTCTGGGGAGAATCTGCAAAATTAACTTCTCTTTTTGAGACAATTCAATTTGTAAAAAACAAACAAGAAAAATTAATAATTTTTGTTATTTCTAGAAATATTCAATATTTAATGAAAAAATGGATAAAAATAGAGTTTGGTATCAATCCAGATATTATTTCAGGGGAAACAAAAGTAGAATCATTTGACTATGACGAAACGCGGTTAGGCATGATTGATAGTTTTTCAAAAAAAGAAGGCTTTAATTTAATTATTCTATCTCCACTCGCTGCAGGCGTCGGTCTAAATGTAACAGCTGCAAATCATGTATTTCATTTAGAAAGACATTGGAACCCAGCTAAAGAAGCCCAAGCTAATGATAGGGCCTATAGAATAGGTCAAGAAAAAGAAGTATCTATTTATTACCCCATTTCAAAACATCCTAAGTATGACAGTTTTGATATAAAATTAGACAAACTTTTAAGTAGAAAAAAATTCACAAAGGATGTTTTAATGACTTATCCTAGAATGACTGAGAAAGAACTGGCAGATCAAATTTGGAAATAAATTATTAAATATAAAAGATAGATCTTAACTTGGTTAAAGCCTTATGATTGTGATTTTAAAGAACACTGCTGGAGACACATACAAGAGTACTCGGTGTTTGATATTTCAAATTTATGGACAAGCAAAAAGTTTGATTTATACAATAAAGGTATTGTTAAATTAGACCAAATTGATTTGGAAAATAATCCATTAAATTCAAATCAGCTTATACAGGTCAATAGCGCATTAAATAATACAATGTATATAGACCGAAAAAATATCTCTGCTTTTTTAAGAGACTTAAATTATCCATTATACTTTTTAGATTTTGAAACAATGGGAAAAGCGATCCCAATATTTGATAACAGTAAACCTTACCAACAATTAGTATTTCAATATTCTCTTCATATTTAGAATGAAGATAATGAAGTATCACACCATGTTTATTTAGCCGAAGCTAATCCAAATAAAGATCCACGAGAAGCCTTTATAAAACAACTCATAACAGACTATGGCGGTTCGGGAGATATTATCGTGTACAATATTGGTTTCGAGCGAGGGAAACTAAACGACTTACTTATGGTACATCCGCACTATGAAAATGAACTTAATCAGATCATAGATATATCAAAAATAGTAGCTTACCAATAAGTACTATTAATATTAAAAAATACGAATCTTTCACGGACGACTAGTAGCGCAAAGCCTTAAAGAAATATAGGACTTTTTTTATGCGCTGGGGTTAAACATTTTTGGTGTATCTAAATACAGCTTAAGGAAGAGAAAGGATATTTTTTAGTTTAGCTCTTTGTTGGTTGCAGTATTTAGTCTTCAATTTCTACAGGAACTGTACAAAATCTAAATGCAAATTGGTCAACTTTTTTTATATTAACATCTATAACGCTTGAAGATGATAGTTTAACAGTTA
>CALTNV010000084.1 GCA_943845485.1 uncultured Flavobacteriales bacterium
TTAAATTAATTTTAGCATCAATACAACAAATAGAAAAAAATCATGACTTTAGATACTTTAAATAAATAATAAAAATGGTATTTAATTCAATAGAGTTTTTATTATTTGGTATTATATTTTTTGTTTTTTGGCCAATAATGAGAAAAAAAAATACTAGTAGATGGATTTATATCACATTTGCTAGTTTTATTTTTTATGGATGGTGGGATTGGCGTTTTTTATTTTTAATAATTGGCAGTGGTTTAATTGATTATTTTTGCGGGTTAGCAATATTTAATTCATCAAATAATAGAAAATTATACCTGACAATATCACTTGTAGGAAACCTTGGTAGTTTAACAGTTTTTAAATACGGATATTTCATTATAAATATCATAAATGACATTTCAGCTTTACTCAAAATTAACTTTACTTTATCAACTCCAGAATTTACAATATTATTACCAGTTGGTATTAGTTTCTATACTTTCCAATCATTAAGTTATACGATTGATGTTTACAAACATAGACTAAAGCCTACAAAAAATATTTTTCATTTCTTTAGTTTCTTATCTATGTTTCCTCAATTAGTTGCAGGACCTATAGTAAGAGCAAAAGACTTACTAAGGCAGTTAGAAAATTATAAAATTCCAAATCTTATTCAAAAATGGAATGCTACAAAATTAATTGTATTTGGTCTTTTTCAGAAAGTAGTAATCGCAGATAATTTATCTAGATTAATTGATACTACTTTTGAAAACAAGACTTCTTATGACGGCACAATATTCTGGTGGGTTGTTATGATCGCATTTTCATTTCAAATATACTGTGATTTTAGCGGTTATAGCTTAATAGCAAGAGGATTAGCAAAATTAATGGGCTATCACTTTAAAATGAACTTCAACCATCCTTACTTATCAAAAAACATGAGGACATTTTGGAAAAATTGGCATATCTCATTATCCACTTGGTTTAGAGACTATGTATATATTCCAATTGGTGGATCAAAAAAAGGAAAAAACCTTGCTTTAATAGGATTAACAATAACGATGCTTTTATCAGGTATATGGCATGGAGCAAATTACACCTATATAATATGGGCAATTATTCATATTATATGGCTACAAGTTGACAGACTAACTAATTGGACAAAAAAAGCAAAAAACTCTTCTATTATATTTATAATTATAGCATTTACACAAGCTTTAATAGCATGGGTTTACTTTAGAGCTGAAGATATTAATCAAGGAAATACTATTATAAAAAAACTATTTAATAGCTCAAAAACAGACTTATCTTTCATAAACTACTATTCAAACGCTATCATATTTTTATCATTGGCTATTTTTATTGAGTTTATAATTTATTTGAAAAAAAACTATACAAAAACTAATGTCGTTTACAAAAAAACAAACTTTGATGTAGTAATAGTGACTATTGCTATATTATTTATATTGTTTTTAAGAGGCGAAGGTCAACAATTTATATATTTTCAATTTTAGAAAATGAAAATTAAAACAAAATTTATTTTAACAACATTATTCGTAATTGCAGGCGTAGTTATTTTGAAAATAACCCTACCACGAAACATTAATGAATATAAAGTTCATAAAGAGTTTTTTTGGGTACATAAAACTCATTCAAATGAAAAGGCTAATATTATTATTGCTGGGGATTCAAGAATATACAGAGGCTTTTCTACAAAAGATTTTTTAAAAGGGATAAATAATAGATCTACAGCCTTAAACATAGGGTATTCAAGTGCAGGCTATGGACAAAATTACTTTGATTTTATTGATAAAAAACTAGATACTAGTTGTTCATCAAAAACCATAATACTTGGAATAACTCCAAACTCATTAACATTTGAAGCGTCCTTAAACAAGCACTTTAAACGTTACAAAACGAAAGGAAAAATGGATCTATTCAAGACAACTTATATAAATCCAAATATTAATTTTTATCCATATACTATTTATGATATAGTAAAAGCAACTAAAAACACTTCTGATAATAAAAATCTATACTCTTTGCCAAAAGGAAAAAAAGAAGGGTTTAATAAAGGTGGTTGGGTAGCTTCTACAAATTCAAAAATTGACTCATTAGAAGCTTTACAAAGCTATAAAAAGTCATTTTCAGAAAAAAACATAGATTCATTGATCATCAAAAAATTATTTGCACAAATAAAAAAATGGAATAATAAAGGCATAAAAGTATTCTGCTTTAGGCCTCCTACTACAAAACATATGATTGAATTAGAAGATGAATTGAGTGGGTTTAATGAAGTCATATTTAAAAAAGAACTATCAAAAAATGGTGGAATATGGATAAATGTTAATCAAACAAAGTACTTATCTTATGATGGAAGTCATTTAGAATACCTTTCAGCTAAAGAGTTTTCAAAAGATTTTGGAATTCTTGTTAAACCTTACTTGAATTAATTTTTTTTGATTTACTCCTATACAAACCATATGACATAATTAAGGAAGAAACAATAATCAATAAAATTAGAATAGCTTCAGGAATACTGTTGTTTTTTAATTCTTCCGGTATGGCATAGAATAACAATACTGAAACTAAACCTCTGGATGCTGTTGTTAAAATAACAGAATTTTCTCCTTTCAACAAAACTTTTACAAAAAGAAACCTTGACACGTATATTAAAAGCAAAATAGCTAACATTACAAATAATATATTTAAAGAAAATAAGTTATTAATATTGATAAACAGTCCAAAAACAACAAAAAATAATGATCTAATAACAAATGATATTTGATCAGTAAATTCTTTTAAACTTTTTATAGTTGAATCAATACTTCCGTGTTTTTTAAAAATTTCCACCTTAGTAATATCATAAAAGAAATCTAAATTATTCATTACTAAACCGAAACAGAAAATAATTAATAAAGAAGATAGAGACATTAACTTACCTAAAACATAAATTAATACTAAAAAGGAAAAAACAAGAAAAAGCATATAATCTCCTTTAAAATTCTTAAAAATCCATATCAGGAAAAAAGAGAAAAAAACAGATAATATTATAGTAACTAAAAGAGAAACAGAAATATCTAGGGTGATTTGAAACACATTATCAATATGATAACTATGAATTAAATAGAAATATATCATAATACCAATGATATCAGAAAAGGTACTTTCGTAAATCATAAATTCTTTTAAAAACTTATTTTTCATGCTAGATACACTAGGTATAATTATTGCACTTGACATTAGTGAAAATGGTACACTATACACCACTGCAGAATAGAGCTCCATATTATAATAATGGACAAATAAAACTGAAAGTCCAGCCATTACAATAAGTATAGAAAAAGAAGCTAAATAAAAAGACTTAAGAATAAGGGGTAACTTATGTTTCGTTATTTTCAAATCCAACGTAGCTTCTAAAACAATAAATATTAAGCCAACAATTCCAAGAAAATGTAAAGGAGTTCTAAGATAGTTTAAGCTAATCTTGTAAGAAAAAAGGCTAAAAACCAGTTGTAGTATAATTCCAAAAAAAATCAACAACACAACAGAAGGAACATGGATTTTTTTAGACAAAAAATTAAAAAAATACGATGCTATGATGATTCCTGAAAATAATACCAATGCGTAATAAGCAACCATATGTAAAAATTAGTTTTACCAAAATAGTAAACCAAAACTGATTATTAATCAGTATAAAAGCTTAAAAATTAAACAAATAAATCACTTTTTATACAAAGGAACTGTAGAACATGGCTCTCCATACATAATAGTTTTTACAAGTGGTTGTAAAATCTTAATTAGATGTAAATAGGCATTAATAGAGATGATAGAATTAGAGCAACCTTTAACAATAACTCGTTTATCGAAAAAATTATTTAAATCTAAAGCATCTAGATTATTAATTAAGACCTTTTGATTAAAGTCATTCTCATCTCCACAATACACATAATCAGCATTGTTACTGTAAAAATAAACAGTCAGTAAAATTACTGCCCATTGTGGTATTATTATATCATCAGATTTTAAAATTAAAACCGATTTACCTTTGTACTCTGTAAAATCAAAAGATTTTAATTGCATCCTAAAGTCTTTCTCTCTAAGAATGATACCTTCAAACAAAAACTGACTAAAATCAATTGATATAACATCCCTTCTACTTGGTAAATATTTTTCTAAGTCAATTTGAATTAGACCACTATTTTCAACTCTATTTATAATTTCCTGCTCCATTGTACTAACAAAAGTATATTTTCGTTGTAAATATACTTACATTGAATTAAAGACTTTTACTTGAAACAACCTAATTACCATATCATTGTACTAATTAACATCTTTTTAATGATGATTGGTGTATCTGCTTATGGTCAAAAAAGTAAAAAAGTTAACAAAACGATAATCATTAAAAACTCACAAATTTATTTAGATAGTTTAAGCATTATCAATCATACATTTAAACTTTCAATAAATGATTCAATCATTGAAAATGGCTATATTTTAGATCCAAATACAACAAAATTATTGATTACAGATGAATCTCTAATTGGAAAAAAAATTAACATTAGCTATATAACCTTTCCTATAAGTTTTAAAGAAACGTATTATCACAAATCTTTGGATAGTTTAAACATTATACCGGACAAAGAAAAAAATCCTTTTCTATATATTTTCAAACAAAACAACAGTCAAAACATTAATATATATGGTTTAAATAAAAGCGGTAGTATATCCAGAGGTATTGTTTTAGGTAATAATCAAGATTTAGGGCTAAATTCAAATTTTAATTTGCAATTAAATGGGAAGTTATCTGAAGATGTTAATATCACAGCATCAATATCAGATCAAAATATTCCTATTCAACCAGAAGGAAACACACAGCAACTACAAGATTTTGATAGGATTTTTATAAGTGTTTACAATAAAAACTTTAATATTATAGCAGGAGATTATGATTTTAAAAATGAAAACTATAATCACTTTTTAAAATATCAAAAAAGGTTAAAAGGTGGCCAAGTAAAACTAAACATACCAGCTTCATCATTTGATGAAAATTTAAATGGCAAAATATCTGTATACGGAAATGGAGCAATCTCTAAAGGTAAATTTTCTAGAAATGTGTTTATTGGAAATGAAGGTAACCAAGGACCTTATAAATTAAATGCACAAAATTCTAGAAAATTCATTCAAATTTTAAGTGGTACAGAAAGAATATTTATAGATGGTGTACTTTTAAAAAGAGGACAAACAAACGACTATGTTATTAACTACAACACAGGTGAGATAACATTTACAAGTAGAAGGTTAATTACAAAAGACACCAGAATTACTGCTGAATTCCAGTATTCTGATCAAAACTATGTTAAAACGAACTTTACTTTAGGCGGAGAATATAAAAATGAAAAAACTAAGGTGTATTTTAGTTATTACAATGAAAAAGACAATAAAAACCAACCACTTCAACAAGACATATCTGATTCTACAAAACAAATATTATCTGAATTAGATGGAAATACGAATGAAATATTCATAAACGGAGCCGATTCTGCATCGTTTTCTAATGAGGTAATTATGTATAGAACTGATACAGTAGATGGTTATTTTCCGGTTTACATAAATACATATAACAGTGATTCTACTGTATACAATGTCACTTTTACAGAACTTGGCTTAGGAAAAGGAAATTATAATTTAAAATCTTTTGATGCCAATGGAAGAATATACGAATGGGTAACACCACTTATTATAGGTTCAGACACAATAAAACAAGGGAATTATGCCCCAATTACTGTTGTATATGCTCCTGAGAAAGAAACGATGGTTACTCTAGGTGTTGAACATATAATATCTGAAAATAATAAAATTAAACTTGAATTTGCAAATAGTAAAAAATTTAACAATACTTTTAGTGAAAAAAGCGAAGAAGGAAATGCTGTTTTCATTAAATCAGACAATAACTTTAAGCTTAAAAATAACATATTATTTCTAAATTATTCATTAGAAACAGTATCTAAAAACTTTAATGCTATTGAAAGATTCAGAAGCCCTGAATTTTATAGAGATTGGAATATCATTAACGACTCTATAAAAAACAATCAATTTTTAAATGAAATAAGTGTAGGAATAAAAGACAAGAAAACAAACTTCATTAATCTAACCACAAAAAACTTTTATATCACAAATCAATACAATGGAAATCAAGCCTCTTTAAAATGGAACTTTGTAAATCAATTAATCAATTCTAATTTAAACCTCAGTTACACAAGTACCTCGGGAAATTCAAATTCAAGATTTTTAAGGAATAAAGGTAAACACTTTATCAAAATAAAAGAAATAAATATTGGTTATGAGGATGAATTTGAATGGAATGAGTTCAGATCAGCAGATACCATTAATGGTACAAGCTATAGATTTTACAGAGGGGGAGTATTTATTAATCAAAAAACAAAGAATAATAACTTTTACCAATTCAAATATAGTTCAAGAATTGACTGGAAACCATTTAAAAATGATTTCTTTAAAACTGCTATTTCTGAAGATTTAAGTGCAGAAATTAGGTTAATGAAAAATAAAAACAACACCCTTACAGCATTGTTTGGATATAGAAAGCTGAACGTAACAGATAAAGGCATTAGTTTATTCACACCTGAAAACACTATAGTATCAAGAGTAGACCATAGACTAAAGCTATTAAAAAGAACATTTAGTTTTCAAACATTTTATGAAACAGGATCAGGTTTAGAGAGAAAAAAAGAGTACTATTATCAAGAAGTTCAACCTGGACAAGGAAATTATGTATGGATAGATTACAATGACAATAATATTAAAGAATTAAATGAATTTGAAAAAGATAATTTTTCTGGGCTAGCAAACTATGTAAGATTAGCAAATTTAACTGATGACTATGTAAAAACCTATAGTGTTCAGTTATCAGAAACCTTCATTTTCAGACCTTCTAATGCTTTTAAGAACAAAAATAAAGCTACAAAAGTCATTGGATTATTTTCAAACCAATTAAATTTTCAGATAAATAGAAAAACAACTTATGAAAACGACATTGATCGATTTAATCCATTCATTAAAAATATATCAGATTCAACACTTGTTTCATTTTCTCAGAACTTAAGAAACACTGTATATTTTAATAGAACAAATCCTAAGTTTGGTATGAATTATATTTACCAAAACTCTGAAAAAAAAGCTACATTAACAGGAGGTATTGATTATTCAACAGCAAAAAATCATATTATTGATACTAGATGGAATTTGTATAAAGATTTTTCAATTTTAATGGTCTTGAATAAGGGTGACAAAACTAATTTTTCAGATTATACTCAAGGGAAAAACTACCATATCAAAGAAATTGGAATTAAACCTATTCTTCAATTTCAACCAAATACAGTTTTTAGATTTCAAGTATTAACTAGATTTACACTTAAAGAAAATGTTGAAAATATTAATGGAGAAACATCAAGCATACAGTCAATTGGGATAAGCACAAAATATAGCCAATTAAAAAAGGGTAGTTTACAGGCTACCCTGGAATATATTTACAACACCTATAACGGTGGAGAATCAAATTCTTTAAGTTTTGAAATGCTAGAATCTTTATCAGTTGGTAAAAATTACACCATTAACCTAAGTTATCAGAAAACATTAGGCAAAAACATTCAGTTAAACTTTTCCTACAATGGTAGAATAACCAACAACAACCAAGTTACACATGTTGGTAGTGCTCAGGTTAGAGCTTTCTTTTAATCAGGTAATTGATAATTAGTTAAGTCAATATAATAAATATCTATTTTACCCATCCCATTTACCGGATCATGTAGATCTATATAGGCACCTTTACCTTTATTAGTTAATTGAAAATGAAGATCATCATAAACTGAATTTATTGGATATCCTAAATTTTTAGGCTTTGTCCAAACACTATCAACTTTTTGAGATACAAAAACATCATACCCACCCATATTATCTTCAAAACCTTGAGAACTAAAATAAA
This sequence comes from uncultured Flavobacteriales bacterium, assembly GCA_943845485.1. Next base: position 7,970 of record CALTNV010000084.1, read on the forward strand.
GAGTATTTCCATCAGCAGAAATAGTAACGGTTGCTTCTCTTAAATCAGTATTTACAACTGGACCAAGGTTTTTTACATTTTTGAATTTACTACCTACTCTCTCAGCAACATAAATGTCACTCATTCCATAGCCTCCTAAACGCTCACTTACGAAATATAACAATTCACCATCAGCTGTTAAGCTTGCTGAACTTTCCCAATAACCAGAATTAACTTCAGAACCTATGGATTTTGGAGTCCCCCAAATCCCTTTAGAATTTTTTTTAGCCCTATAAATATCTCCAGGATTTAAATTTGTACACCCATCATTTTCATAAACATACATATATTCACCATCTGCACTAAATCCTAAAATATCTGTAAAAAAATCACTATTTAAATTTCCTTGAACTTTTTCAACAGAAATATATTTTCCTGTTGAATCTTTATAAGTATAATATATATTAGAATATGGTTCTTCATCAGAACAATATGCTATTAAATCATCATTAGAGTTTTTTTGCCTCGTAGTTAAATATAAAGTATCTCCAAGTGGATAAGGAATTAATCCATATTCTATTCCTCTTGAATTAATATTATTACCTAAAATAACTTTGGTAGCATATGTTCTTGAAGACATTTGACTTTTGGCATAGTTTAATTGTCGAATTAATTTATCAACCTCAAATATTTTATAGGTTTTACTATTTTTCACAACTAAATCATAATAATGAGAAGCAGAATCAAAATTTACAATACCATTAAAGCATATACCTTTCCACAAATTAACTTCATCTCCTTTTTCTCCAAAAACAGTAGATACCTTAATATAATTTAATGCTTTATCATATTCTTTCATTTCTGCCAATGCAATTCCAAGCCTTAAGTTTGCTTTTCCATGAGAAGGATTTAACTTTATAACTTCTCTATACTTATAATATGCTAATTTATATTGTTCTTGGTCCATAAAGTTATTAGCATCATACATCATGATTTTAACTTGAGCATCTTCTTTTAAAGAACGACTACTCTTGTCTTGACCTAATAAAGCTAAACATATAAATGAAGCTAAAATTGTTGTGAGGAAAGGTTTAAATATCATAGTTTAATAAAAATAGGTTTATTTATTTGCGCAAAATAATAAATTAAAACGAAATTTTTCTCCAAAAAATATAATATTAACAATAAGATACAAGCATATTACCTATTAGTTTATTAAATTTGTATTTTAATTTTTACTATAATTTACAACAAATGAATTTATCATCTATACAAGCAATTTCACCAATAGATGGCCGATATAGAAGTAAAGCAGAAGCTTTAGCTCCATTTTTTTCAGAGGCTGCACTAATCAAATATAGAGTCTGGGTTGAAATAGAATATTTTATTGAACTTTGTGAGCTTCCACTTCCTCAATTAGCTGATTTTGACAAGAATCTTTATGCCCCATTAAGAAGTATATACCAAGATTTTTCTGAAGAAGACGCTCATAAAATCAAAGAAATTGAAAGTGTAACTAATCATGATGTTAAGGCTGTAGAATACTTAATAAAAGAGAAGTTTGAAGCTTTGAATATTACAGATGCAAAAGAATTTATTCATTTTGGATTAACAAGCCAAGATATTAACAATACAGCGATTCCATTATCAATTAAGCATGCTGTAGAACAAGTATATTTACCTGAATTAGAAGCTTTAACTTCAAAACTAAATGAGTTAGCTGAAGAATGGAAAGAAATTCCAATGTTAGCTAGAACTCATGGACAACCAGCTTCCCCAACAAGATTAGGAAAAGAACTACATGTTTTTATAGAAAGAATAAATAAGCAAAAAGAACAATTATTAAACATTCCTTTTTCTGCTAAATTTGGTGGAGCTACAGGAAATTTAAATGCTCACAATGTAGCATATCCATCAATTAATTGGATTGATTTTTCTAACAATTTTGTTAATGAAAATTTAGGATTAGATAGAAGTCAAACTACAACACAAATTGAACATTACGATAATGCTGCATCTTTGTTTGATGCATTAAAAAGGATTAACAATATCGTAATTGATTTAGACAGGGACATTTGGACATATATCTCGTTCAACTACTTTAAACAAAAAATAAAAAAAGGAGAAATAGGCTCTTCAGCAATGCCACACAAAGTAAATCCAATTGATTTTGAAAATTCTGAAGGAAACCTAGGGATAGCAAATGCACTTTTTGAATATTTAGCTAATAAACTTCCAATTTCAAGATTACAAAGAGATTTAACAGACTCAACAGTATTAAGAAATGTAGGTGTTCCTTTTGCTCATACAATTATATCTTTTAAAGCTACTTTAAAAGGACTTAACAAACTGCTACTTAATGAAGACACATTAACAAAAGATTTAGAATCAAATTGGGCTGTAGCTGCAGAAGCAATTCAAACTGTTTTGAGAAGAGAGGGATATCCTAACCCTTATGAAACATTAAAAGACTTAACAAGAACTAATAGCGTTATTAATGCAGAATCTATTGCTGGTTTTATTGAAACATTAAATGTTAGTGAAGAAATTAAGTCAGAATTAAAACAAATTACTCCTTACAATTATACAGGTGTATTACTCCACTAATTTATATGAATGGATTTAAAAAAGTAATTCAAATGATAACACCCTATAAATTTAGGGTGTTTTCTAGTTTAATATTTAACATCATTTCTACCCTATTTAGTATATTTTCAATAGGGATGATGATCCCTTTTTTAGATGTTATTTTTGGAAAATCTAAACCTATCGAAAACTACAATATTAATGAAGTTAACTTCTGGAACTTTGATAATATAATTGAAAATTGTAAAAACCTATTAAACTATACAGTTAATAATCTTATTAATGAAGAAGGAGCTAGTTATGCCTTAGCGTTTGTAGGCATTATTATAATTATAGCATCTTTTATGAAAAATGCATTTAAATATGCATCAAGTTATACAATAGCTCCTGTAAGAAACGGAGTTATTAGAGATCTTAGAAATAAAATTTATGATAAGATAACAACTTTGGATTTATCCTATTTTTCAGACGAGAAGAAAGGGAATATCATTTCAAGAGTTACAAATGATGTAAACGATGTGGAATCTGCATCAATGAATGTAATCTTTTTTCTATTTAGAGAACCAGTAACTCTAATTTTTACATTAACTACACTACTGTTGATGAGTGTAAAACTAACATTGTTTGTTTTCATTATCTTGCCAATTGCTGGTTTAATTATAGGTAAATTAGGGAAAAGTTTAAAAGGTGTTAGTTTTCAAAGCAAAACAATACTAGGTAACATCATCTCTTCTATTGAAGAAACGCTTTCTGGATTAAGAATTATAAAAGCTTTTAACGCTGAGGATTCAATGATTAACCATTTTGTAAGTAGAAATAACTTCTTTACAAAAACAATGAATAATATATGGAGAAGACAAGATTTAGCATCTCCAATAAGTGAGTTTTTTGGAACAATTACTGTAGCATCTTTAATGTGGTATGGAGGAACTCAAGTCATTGAAGCGATGAATGGAAATGGTGTTTCAAGCTTAACTGCTTCTGGGTTTATTACCTATTTAACTTTATTTTCCCAAGTTATATCTCCTGCAAAAAATATGTCAACTTACTACTTATCAATTAAAAAAGGAGAAGCTTCTTTTTCAAGAATTGACGAAGTAATAAAAGCTGAAAATAAAATCAAAGAAGTAAAAGAACCTGCAGAGTTAGAAAACTTTAATGACCAGATTAGCTATGAAAATATTTCTTTTTCTTATAATGGAAGAGAAAATGTTATAAAAAACATCAGTTTTAAAGTGTCTAAAGGAAAAACGGTAGCTTTGGTAGGACAATCTGGTTCAGGTAAGTCAACATTAGTAGATTTACTCCCTAGGTTTTATGATGTTAATTCGGGAAATATCTCTATAGATGGTATCAACATCAAAGATATTAAAATAAAAAATTTAAGATCTAAACTAGGCATTGTTAATCAAGATGCTATTCTATTTAATGACACAATAGCAAACAATATAGCTTTTGCAAAACCCGAAGCAAGTAGAAAAGAAATTATTGAAGCAGCAAAGGTAGCCAATGCTCATTCTTTTATTAATGAACTAGATAATGGGTATGACACAAACATAGGTGATAGAGGTGGAAAACTAAGTGGTGGTCAACGACAAAGAATAAGTATAGCTAGAGCAGTTTTAAGTGGGGCAGAAATTATGATACTAGATGAAGCAACTTCTGCACTAGATACAGAGTCAGAAAGGTTAGTACAAGACGCCTTGAATCATTTAATGAAAACAAAAACATCAATAGTAATTGCACATAGGTTATCAACAATTATCAATGCTGATGAAATTATTGTAATGAATGATGGTGAAATTGTAGAACAAGGTAAGCATCAAGAACTTATAGATATTAAAGGATACTATTACAAATTGCATTCAATGCAAAACAACTAATTATTATGACAACTTTAAGAGATTTTATACTTCAAAATCAAGCAGATTTTAAACATGCTACAGGTGAGTTAAGTGCAATTTTAGGAGATATTGCATTAGCGTCAAAAATTGTTAACAGAGAGGTTAATAAAGCTGGTTTAGTAGATATTTTGGGTGCACAAGGAGAAACAAACATACAAGGAGAAGAACAACAGAAATTAGATGTATATGCTGATGAAAAGTTTATTTCCGCATTTAAAAATGGAGGTGAAATTTGCGCTATCGGTTCCGAAGAAAATGATAATCATGTTGTTTTTGAAGATGATTTTAATAAAAAAGGAAGCTACGTTGCTTTATTTGACCCATTAGATGGCTCTTCTAATATTGATGTTAATGTATCAATAGGTACAATATTTTCTATTTTTAAAAGAAAAACAGAGAATGGATCACTTGCTAATATAGATGATTTATTACAAGAAGGAACTGAACAAGTTGCTGCTGGTTATGTACTATATGGTTCATCAGCAATGTTAGTTTACACAACTGGGAATGGCGTTAACGGATTTACATTAGATCCTTCAATAGGAGAATTTTGTTTATCTCACCCTAACATGAAATTTCCTTCAATAGGAAAAACCTTTTCAATGAATGAAGCTAACTATAATTTATCTTCTAAAGGTATCAGAGCCTTTTTAGACTATTGTAAAGTAGATGACAAATCAACTAATGAACCTATATATCTAGCGGTAAAAGGTCTATTAGTTGATTTGTCATCTACTTT